>DASQFE010000638.1:0-5130 GCA_035633295.1 Ilumatobacteraceae bacterium
TGGTGGGGCGGGTGGGGCTCGAACCCACGACCCACGGATTATGAGTCCGCTGCTCTAACCGACTGAGCTACCGCCCCCGATTCGGGTACAGCTTCAACCTAGCCAGCAGGCCGACTACTCCGATGGAGGCTGGACCGACGAGCCGACGATGGCGCCACCGTCGACGATGAACTCGTGGCCGGTCGAATAGGTCGCCTCCTGCACGATGAAGAGCAGCATGGCGGTCACCTCACTTGGTTCGCCGACGCGGGCGATCGGCTGACGAGACCCGAGGCTGTCACGGAGGCCTCCGATCATCGGCGTGCGGATCGGCCCGGGGTGGATCGAGTTCACCCGGATCCCGAATGCGCCAAGCTCGAGCGCCGCCGTCTTCGTGAGGCCGCGAACACCCCACTTACTTGCCACGTAGGCACCGAGATTGGCCAAGCCCTGCAGGCCGGCCATAGACGAGATGTTCACGATCGAGCCGCCACCGGCCCGCTTCATCGAGGGCACCACGGAGTGCATCCCGAGGAACACCCCCGTCAAGTTGATGTCGATGGTTCGCTGGAACTGCTCGAGTGTCATGTCTTCGATCGATCCGAACGTGACGATCCCGGCGTTGTTGACCAACACCCCGATCGGACCCCACGTCGCCTCGGTGGACGTGACCACCTCGTTCCAAGCCGCTTCATCGGTCACGTCGAGATGTCGGTACATCACCGAGTCGCCGAGTTCCTCAGCCAGCGCCGTGCCGAGATCGTCGAGCACGTCGGTCGCGACGACACGGGCACCAGCAGCGACGAGCCCTCGGACGTGCGACTCCCCCATGCCCCGGGCAGCACCCGTCACAATCGCGACAACACCATCGAGTGAGACCGTCATCATCAACCCCCTGCATCGAGCGAGGGCACCACTGTGACACGCCGACGGGTGCAGACCTGCGGGCGAAGGTTCGAAAACGACAACGGGCCCCCGATGACTCGAGGGCCCGCCGCACGGTGCTCCGGGAGCAGGGCTCGAACCTGCGACAAGAGCATTAACAGTGCCCTGCTCTGCCAACTGAGCTATCCCGGAATGCGAATCCCGACGATACCGCTTCGATCATCGCCATCACACGTCGATGTGTGAGGGAGCAGTTGTACATGATGGTTGCACATCCGTTGGGATGCCGTCTGGACGTTCGCCGAGGTCCCGAACTTGGGCGAGACGGCTTCGTGAACTGCTCGGTCGGAACCCCGGTTGCGAGACTCCAGAATCGTGTTGCAGCCGCAAGATCGAGATCATCGTGCAGATGCAGCTTCATGCGAAGTCGCGCCTCATCGATGGCGAAGCTCGATCGAAGCCATTCGACGAAGAGCACCAGGAGGACCGGGTCAGTATTGGCAAGGGACACCGCCCCCTCTGTCTTGCTCCCCTCGCCTGCATACAGAGCCAGACAGAACATCGTCAGGTCACGGCCCGAGAGCCGTTCGATCAATGCATCGGCCTCGACCCGGCAGCGTTCAATTTCGGCGAGCTTGCGGACGTGCAGCGGATGGGGTTTGTGACCTTCATGGCCTCGGTTTCGGGGCTTTGGTGTGAACTCGACGTCGCGGACCCACACCGAGACCGAGCCCTTCGACACGCCGAGTTCATCGGCGATCGCCTGAAGCGTCCACGCCTCGGCGCGCAACTCGCGCGATCGCTGCCGTTCCACGTACTTGCCGCCGTTGCCCATGCCCCGATCATGACGAGTGGGTGTGGCAGAGATGTTCAGGTTGACGCGAGGATCGGCAGGGTGGGGGAATCGCTGCCGCCGACGGGTTCCTCGGTGAGACCGAGCACGAACCCGGTCGGATCGACACCGTCGAGGCGCTCCAGCACCGAGCCATCCTCGGCGGGACGAAAGAGGCCCGCAGAGGTTGCACCGTCGTCGTCGATGAGCCAAAGCTGATAGGTCTTGGTGTCGCCGACCGTCGGCACGTCCTGACCTTCGACCACGACGGCGCCCTCCGACTCGGAATACGTCACGAGGAGGTCGGCGCCGAGTTCGCCGGTCAGCACCTGGGTCACGGCATCGGACGCCTCGGTCACGGCGACGAGATCGTCGGTGTCGGCGTCGTTCTGCGACACCACGACGATGCCACCCACGAGGAGCACTGCTGCAGCCGCAACACCTGCCAGCACGGGAAGCCACCGGCGACTTCGGGCGCTCGTGATCGGCACGACCACGGGTGTGGTGTCCCCTCGTCCACCTTCGCCGGGACCCACGTCGCTCCCCTCCTGCGGGGTCTCGCTGATCGCCGCCAGCACGTTGTCGCGCAGCCGCGGTGGCGGGTCTTCGACCGCAGGGCGCTGGAGAGCCGCTGCGGTGGCGAGCGCGTCAGCCAACTCTTCGGCCACGGCCCCGTCAGCGCGGGTGGCCTGGTCGAGTTCACGTTCGTCAGCAGCAGTCAGCTCCCCCAGCGCCGCCAGGGCAATCAGTTCGTCGATCCGGTCAGATGTCATGGCCCGCTCCCAGTCTGCCACCGAGCTTCTTCAGGCCGCCACGTACTCGACCCTTCACGGTCCCGAGCGGAAGGTCGAGCCGTGCGGCAATCTCGGAATGACTGTCACCGTCGAGGAACGCCATCTCGATGACAACCCGTTGATCGTCGGGCAACTCGGCAAGCGCCCGTGCCACCCGCTCGGCGTCGAGCGACGTAATGACCGCGGCGTCAGTCGGTTCGACATCGTCAGACCGTCGTTGACCGGCCCGCTCGATCCGGTTTCGGTGAGACTGCTCCGAGCGCACCCGATCAACCGCCCGGCGGCGAGCAATCGTGACGGCCCAGGTGGACACACTCGCTCGGGCGGGGTCGAACCGGGCAGCGGTTCGCCACAACTCGACGAACACCTCCTGGGCGACCTCTTCGGACATCGCCGGATCGCGCAGCACCCGCTTGACCGTCCCGTACACGACGCCGGCCAGCAAGTCATATAGCTCGGCAAAGGCTCGTTCGTCTCCGAGCACCACCTTGCTCATCATCGACTGCAGATCCGGAGCGGGCACCACGATTGGTTCATGATGCCAGGGATGGCTTGCACCCGACAGCAATCTCGCCCCATTCACGTCGCCCCCATCGAAGGAGCCGCGACGAACGCTGCAAACGTCACCGCCTGCAACGAGGTGATGGTTGCCGACGGCACCAGGCTTGCACTGGAGTGCAACGTCGCCCGGGTCGAACCGTCGGGACCACAATCGAGCCGCAGTGAGAGATCGCCGTCAGCAAGAATCTGGCGGATCGACACCGCATGCGTCGCGCCACCGAGGAGTCGCACGAGTAGGAGGTCGGCGTCGACGGCGGGCCGCAGCAGTGCCAGGACATCGATCATGGAAACGAGCCTCATGATGACAGTTCGGGCGCTGAACGCAATCGGATCACATCGGTGACATCGAGGTCCGGACGCGACAGCGGGGCGGGATGGCCCGTCGCCACCCCGCCCCGCTGTCAGGTTCCGCCGATCAGGGCATCAGCACCGCATCGATCACGTGAACCGTGGCATTCGACGTCTGAATGTCGGCGCAGCCGACCGTCGCCTGGCCGTTGACCATCAGCGAACCGTCGTCGGCCACCTCGAGGGTGATGTCCGCTCCGTTCACGGTCGTCACCGAATCGAGTTCGGCAAGGTCGGCACTCGACAGGCGCTCACCGGCCACGACGTGGAGGGTCAGGATCGACGTGAGGAGATCCTGGTCGGCCAGCACGGCATCGAGCGTTCCCGCCGGGAGCGCCTCGAAGGCCGGGTTCGCCGGCGCGAAGATCGTAAAGGGGCCGTCGCTGTTCAGCGTGTCGACGAGACCCGCCGCCACGACCGCCTGGACCAGCGTGGACAGCACCGGGTTGTTCGAGGCAGCCGTCGCGGCGGTGTCATCGGTCATCCCGGCGAACGAGCCCTCACCGTCGGCGGGAACCGCTGAGCACAATGGGCCCGTCGGCATCGCTTCGTCCATCTCCTCCTCCATGGCGTCGGTGGTTTCCGTCATCTCCTCCTCCATCGCCTCGGTGGTCTCGGTCATCTCCTCCTCCATGGCATCGGTGGCGGCCGGCGCCGCGGCCGGGGCGTCGGTCGACGCCGAGTCGTCGTCGCTTCCACATGCGGCAGCAACGAGGGACAACGAGGCCACGGCGATCATCAGCTTGGCGGTACGTGTGCGGTAGTTCATGTCTTGCTCCTTGTGTTCGGGTTGGGGGTTGGTGTTCACGCTGCGATGCAGCGACTTGGGGCGTTCGCCAGATGATCCGGGGGGCGGATCACTCGACGAAGACCACGATCTGGTGGTGCCCGGAGGCACCATCGGGCAATGGTTCGGATCGTTCGTCGGTTTGGATCACTCCGGATCCGTCGATCGCCCGACAGCGGATCGACACCCGCCCGGCGCCTCCCGGCGTCCAGCGGTAGGCCCATTGACGCCAGGTGTCATCGTTCAATGCGTCGCCCATCTCGCAGGCCTCCCAGGTGCCGTCGTCGATCTGGACCTCGACGCCACTGATCCCACGGGTCTGGGCCCACGCGACACCACCGATCGCCGCACTGCCGTCGGCGTTTCGACGCAACGTGCCGAGCCCGTCGACCGAGTCGATCCGGCTCATCAGCTTGATCGGCGCCCGGTCGGCATAGCCGCGCGGCACCCAGTACTGCTGGAAGTCCTCGAACGTCGTGAGCTCGATCTCCGTCAGCCACTTCGTGGCCGAGATGTAGCCGTAGAGCCCCGGAACGATCAGGCGGACCGGAAACCCGTGCTCGAGAGGCAGCGGTTCGCCGTTCATCCCGAACGCCACGAGCGCGTTGCGCCCATCGGTGGCTGCTTCAAGTGGGAAGCCGCACGTGTACCCGTCGATCGAACGACCCACGACCTGGTTCGCTCCGGGGCGCACGCCGGCCTCGGCGAGGATCTCGTCGAGGCGCACACCGAGCCACCGTGCGTTGCCGATCAACTCGCCGCCGATCGTGTTCGACACACAGGTGAGCGTGATGTCGTGCTCGACGACATCACGACGCAGAAGATCGTCGAACGTGAAGCTCAGCTCCCGGTCGACCATCCCCGTCACTCGCAACTCGTAGCCGTCGGTCGGCACCTGCGGAACTGTCAGTGCGGTGTCGATCCGGTAGAAGTCGCGATTCGGT
>DASQFE010000639.1:0-2358 GCA_035633295.1 Ilumatobacteraceae bacterium
CTTCGGACCGTAGGCTGTAACCTCACCAGCAGCGACGGTGAAGTTGGGCGACTCTGAGACCAGCAAGCCTTCGGTCACCAGGGTCGCCTCGGTTGCGGCGAGCCCGGCGTCATTGCCGGCCTTGGCGTAGTACGCCTCGACCGCGACCTCGAGGGTCTTCTGGTCTGCGTCGCACGCTGAATCCTGGCCCTGGTCGGTGATGCCGCGGACGGCGAATACCGTGACGGTGGCGAGAATGCCGAGGATGACGATGACGATGAGGAGTTCCACCAAGGTGAACCCCTTGTCCTGCTTGTTTTCCATTTGATTGGTTCCTTCCGCTCTTTGGTTGATCTCCCGAAGGAGAGGTGTCTCACGAAGCGCTCCGTGAGAACCTTCTCCCGTTGCGCAACTTGTTCTTCGGCGGCGGCGAATCGGACTTGAGCACAAAGTCGAGAAATCGCGAAAGATCAACAACGTGTCAGGTCCGGCTCAAGAACCGCGCGGGTTGCGTCGATACAACGGTGAGCGTTCGCAGCGGGCGATCGCATCCTTCACACCTCACACATGTAGGGACACACCATGTTCGGCAAACCACGAGACATCGATGACACCGACCTCCTCGACGCCAGCGCTCTCGACGGGTTCTTCGGTGACGAAGCCGCTGCGGCCAACGCCGTCGAGGTACATGAGCTCCAGCACCGCGTCGAACAGGTGGAGTCGCAGATCAGCAGTCAGTTCACCTCGCTGGCCACCTACGCCCAGATCGCCCAGGAACAAGTGGAGGTCGCCCGGTCGGAGGCCAAAGCAACCACCGAGCGCTCAGAGCAGCGCATGACCTCACTCATCGAGCGCGAGCGTGCCGACCGCATCTCGTCGTTCACGGGTGTTTCCCCCGCCGGCTCCGCTCCCGACGTCACCGCCCGCCTCGATGCCCTCGAGCGTTCCGTCGCCCAGATCCGCAAGGGACTCGACGAATGCCTCCAGCGTCAAAAGGACCTTGCGGATGCAATCGCGACCATGTTCGAGCGCATGAACCCCACGACGGCCAAGGTTGCAGCGGTCATTGACCCTGCGCCGCTGACCCTCGACCCGCCGACGTTCGACGCCGTCCGGTCATCCGCGCCGCTCACCGGCCCCATCGCCGACCTCTCCCTCGAGGGTTGATCGACTGCCTCGCGGTTGATCGGCTGAGGGTCAGCTGAGGGTCGACACCACCTCGAGGCCGGCCGCCGCTGCCGCATCACCCTGTCGTCGATCGGCGGTCAGGAATGAATCGGCTCCGACCTCGAGCGCGGTGGCAATGTGAATCGCATCGCGCGAACGCAGTGACCGCCCGGGGAACGATCCCGCCCGGATGAGGAGCGCGTCGGTGACTTGCACCAGGTCGATGAGATCCAACGCCGCCCGCACGTCATCGGGGGCGAGCCCTTGCCGATGACCGAGCCGATGGAGTTCGGTCGTGAGGATCGCCGATGACACCAACTCATCACCGGCGCCGCGGTATCCGTCGAGAGCTGTTGTCACGCCGTCGGAGTCGGGCTCGTCGACGATCGTCTTGGCAAACACCGACGTGTCGAGGTAGCGGATCATCGATCGCCGCGAAGGTCGTCGAGGGCTTCGGCAATCGTCTCGGTGCTCGCCAGCCGTCGCAGCGACCCGAATGACGCATCACTCCGACGCGGACGGATGGCGCCGGCGAGCTTCATCACCTCGTAGCGGCTCAGCCCCGGCGGGATCATGATCGCAACCACATCGCCGTGGTTGGTCACCTGGATGATCTCGCCGTTCTTCACGTCGTCGAGCACCCGACTGCTGTTGTTGCGCAACTCGCGATGGGCGATCGTCCTCACGGCGTTGAGCGTAGCACGCGTAGCAATACTGCAACGACAGGATTCAGCGAACGATTTCCATCCGCATGCCCACCTCGTCCCATGTGGGATCGATCGGCATCCGGCTGATCGCTCGACCCGATGCTCGGCGCGCCGTGAACAGCAACGCGGCAGCGGCCAGCAGGTGCACGCCGGCTGCGCCGTCGGGCGGTGTGCGGGTCACCACGTCGTCAACGCCCGGTAGACGCTGACGGATCAGTTCGAGCCGTTCGAGGCGGCCGTCCTCGTGATACGGCGACGTCGACAACGGCTCGTCGCTGTTCATCGCCGTGAACGACACGTCGGGATGGGCCGAGAAGAAACTGCGCGAGTGGTAGGGCTGCATCTCGACTCCTGCTTCACGCACCCAACGCAAACGCCGCAGGTCGTGTTTGGTCATCCACGGCTCCATCTGTCGGGCCTCACCGTTCGACGCCGTGATCGCCTCACGACACGGTGTGCCGCTGATGGCCACCACACGCGGCCATCCCACGTACTCGCGGGCCTC
>DASQFE010000640.1:0-23000 GCA_035633295.1 Ilumatobacteraceae bacterium
TCATTGATCTCGCAACCGGCGATTCGATCACGTTCGCCGAGCTGGCGCAGCGTGTCGAGGGCGTTGCCGTGGAGCTCGTCCGTCGGGGCATGCGGCCCGGCGACCGCGTGGCCATGCTCACGCCGCCCGGTGTCGATCTCGTCGCTGCGGTGTACGGAGTGTGGCGCGCCGGCGGCGTGACAGTGATCGCCGATCGCGGCCTCGGGCTCCAAGGGCTCGGTCGGGCGGTGCGGTCGACGAGCCCGGCGTGGGTCATCGGCCCGAAACGCGCGCTGGCCGCATCGACTGCGCTGCGCTGGGCGCCGCGGGCCACTCGGCTCGATGTGGCCAAGCTCGTCGGCGCGAGTGCCGGCGAGCTGCCGCCACAACCGTCAGGCGACGACTTGGCGGCGGTGCTTTTCACCTCGGGCGCGACGGGCCCGGCCAAGGGCGTGCTGTATCTACATCGCCAACTTGTCGCGCAACGTGATGCACTGGCTGCGACGTATTCGATCACTGCGAACGACCGGCTGGTTGCGGCGTTCGCCCCATTCGCGCTGTACGGCCCGGCGCTCGGCATCCCGACCGCGCTGGCGAACTGCGACGTGACGAAGCCAGCTGAACTGACGGCCGCTGCGCTCGATGAGGCCTGCACTCGGATCGGGGCGACGCTGGCATTCGCGTCGCCGTCGGCGCTCGCCAACGTCGTGGCGACCTCTGATGGATCCTCGTTCGCAGGCCTCGAGGCCCTGCGCGTGGTCTTTTCAGCTGGCGCACCGGTGCCGTCCGAAACGCTTCAGGCTGTTGCCAGGCTTGCTCCCAGTGCCTCGCTGCACACACCGTACGGCATGACCGAGGTGTTGCCGGTGGCCGATATCGAGCTCGGTGAGATCGTCGTCGCCGAGGCAGCCGACCCGGACGGCGGAGTGTGTGTGGGCCCCCCGGTGGTCGGTGCGCAGGTGCGGATCGTGCCGCTCGATTTCAGTCCTGATGAACTGCCCGATGCGGTCGCCGTTGGCGCAATGGGCGAGATCCTGATTCGTGCCCCGTGGGTGTCCGAGGGGTACCTCGGGCTGTGGGCTACGCAGCGTGCGGCTCGGCCGGGCTCGGGGGAGTGGCACCGCTCCGGCGACGTCGGTCACGTCGACGCCGACGGCCGACTGTGGGTCGAGGGTCGGTCGGTGCACGTGATTCAGGGTGTCGATGGCCCGATCACGCCGGTACCGGTCGAACGAGCGGTGGAACGGGCCCTCGGGGTGTCGCGCTGTGCTGCGGTGGGTGTTGGCCCCGTCGGAAGCCAACAGCTCGTCGTCGTGCTCGAGGAGCCGGCAGCGGTCAGTGGTCCAGCAGATGCCGAGGCCGCTGATGTGGTGCGCTGCGTCGTTGGTCGTCCGGTTGCGGCTGTACTGACGGCGCCGTTGCTCCCTGTCGACATCCGCCACAACGCAAAGATCGATCGCGCCGCAGTGGCCGCCTGGGCTGACGACATGTTGGCCGGTCGACGCGTCCGAAATCTCGCGTGACGAAGATGAACGTCCTGGTCACCGGCGGATCGAGCCTGATCGGTGCGGGCGTGGCGAATGCGTTGGCTGCTCGTGGCAACGAAGTCACGTGCCTGCAACGCAGCCACTCGGCGCTCGTCGACGCCAAGGTCGCCCAGCATCTCGGTGACATCCGCGAACGCGACGTCGTCGCGGAGGCAGCCACTGGGTGCGACGCCATCGTGCACGTCGCCGCGAAGGTCGGTGTGGTCGGGCCATGGGAGGACTATCGGTCGATCAATGTCGATGGGACCGCGAATGTCGTTGCTGCTGCCCTCGCCCGAGGTGTACCTCGGGTGGTGTACGTGTCGTCGCCCTCGGTCGCTCATGGCGGAGAGCCGATCATCGGAGGAGCTGCCGATGCTCCGGTGCTCGGTCGTGGACGCGCGTGGTATCCCGAATCGAAAGCGATGGCCGAGATCGTCGCCCTCGATGCCGCGTCGGGGGACTTGGGTGTGGTGGCCGTGCGGCCGCATCTCGTCTGGGGACCCGGTGACACGCAACTCGTCGGCCGGATCGTCGAGCGAGCTCGTGCGGGTCGCCTGGCGCTGGTCGGCGGCGGTCGTGCGCTGGTCGACACCACCTACATCGACAATGCCGTGGCGGCGCTGGTCGCTGCGCTCGACGCTGTGCAGCCGGGTGCACCGTGCTCAGGTCGGGCGTATGTCGTGTCGAATGGTGAGCCCCGAATGATTCGTGAATTGGTCGAAGGGATCTGCTCGGCCGCTGGCGTGCGCTTCGCCCCCCGTGATGTGTCGCTGCGAGTTGGGCGATCGGCTGGGGCAGCAGTCGAGCGGGTGTGGCCGCTGCTGCGGCGCAGCGACGAGCCGCCATTGACCCAGTTCCTCGCCGAACAGCTCGGTACAGCGCACTGGTTCGATCCTCGCCCGGCACGCGACGATCTGGGCTACAGCCCAGCGGTGTCGATCGACGAGGGGTTACGGCGCCTCGGGTTGTGGTTCGCCGAACAAGCCGCCGAGTGATCGACTGCCCGCGATCGGGGTGGTGCCGCTATCCTTCGCACTTCACTGGCGACGTGGCCGAGTGGTTTAGGCAACGGCCTGCAAAGCCGTGTACATGAGTTCGATTCTCATCGTCGCCTCCAACCCCTGAGCAGGTATAACACCTGCTCAGGGGTTCTTTTCGTTACTGCCGGGCGTATGCGCTTGATGCCGCCCGCGCTCGCCTCGGCACCCGCACGATCATCACACCCGGGTCCGCCGAGTCGGAACGCCAAACACCGTTCACTGCGCGGATCGATCGACGGAATAAATATGACTAAATGATGTTAAACGCTGAGTCGCAAGACGAAAGGGATCCCATGACAGCTCAACATCGCAGTGGTGTGAACGCCTGATGTCTCGTTTCGATGCTGACCTGATCATCGCCGGTGCCGGCTGCGCCGGCCTGAGCGCGCTGTCGCACGTGTTGAGGAGCCCCGCTCGCGATCGTCGCATCATCGTCGTCGACCGGGACTTCGAACCCGGCGACGACCGGACGTGGTCGTTCTGGGGCGGCTCCGATTCTGCGTTTGCGCACCTCGCTGACCACCGCTGGGAGAGAGTGCACGTCCGCTTCCCCGGATGGGAGAACACTGAAGGGTTGCGACGCCGAGGCGCGGCCGGTTCACGCTCGTACATGCGGGTTCGCCGTCGTGACTACGACCGGGAAGTACTCGGCGAAGCGTCGGCTCGGGCCAACGTGCGCTTCGTCGCTCAGGACATAGTGGACATCCGCGACGATCGCGATGCCGGCGTGATCCGCCTTGCCGAGGGTGAGCTGCGTGCCCCGGTTGTCTTCCAGAGCGCCCGCCTCTCTCCGTCGGATCGCGATCAGATTGTGCGTCATCCTTTGCGGCAGCACTTCGGTGGCTGGGAGGTGCGGACCGAGCGTCCCGTCTTCGACCCGCAGGTCGTCACCTTGATGGACTTCGACACCGAACAACATGACGGCGCGGCCTTCTTCTACGTCTTGCCCGACGCACCGGACCGCGCGCTGGTCGAGCACACGCTGTTTTCTCTCCATCCGCGACGTCGTGATTTCTACGACGAGCACATCCGCGCCCACCTCGATCGTCTCGGAGCCGGTGACGTCACCGTGACGAGGACTGAGTACGGCGTGATCCCGATGGAGGATCGCCGGCTCCGACAGCGGTGGGGCGAGCATGTTTGGAACATCGGGACCGTCGGCGGCATGACGAAGCCGACAACCGGATACACCTTCCAGCGGATCCACGACCAGACCCGCCACCTCGTGTCGTCATGGGCCACCAACGGCACGCCGTCACCACTGCCGAGCCCGCCGCGTCGGTATGGATTTGCCGACCGCACGTTGCTCAACATCCTCCACCATCATCCCGAACGAGGCAGGCCGATCTTCGAGCGCCTGTTCCGTACGACACCGATCGACGACGTGCTGGCGTTCCTCGACGAAGACACCACGTTGGCCCAAGATGCCCGGATGATTTCGAAGCTGCCCTGGCTCCCATTCCTACGCGCCGGCGCCACGGAGCTGGCGACAGGGACGGCTGCTTCGGCCCGCACCCATTTCGCATCATGACCACGACGCTTCGCTCCATGACTGCGACACTTCGCCGACAGCCACAGATCGACAGCTTCCAGATGTCGGGGTTGTTCTGGCCGGTGGTCGCAGCCACCGTTGGTGTCAGCGCCGTCGCAGTAGCGACGTCGCTCCCCGGCTGGGTATCGGCAGCCACCGTCGTCACCGTGATCGCCGTCCTCGGGATCCCCCACGGTGCAGTCGACCATCTCGTGGTGGACAAGATCGACGCACGTGACAGAAGCGGGTCGCGAGCACGTTTCGTGGTCGCCTACGTGCTGGCGATGGCCGTCGTCGGACTCGTCTGGCTTGCTGTGCCACCACTGGCTCTCGCGATCTTCCTCGCGCTGTCCGTGCACCACTTCGGCCAGTCCGACCTCGCTTATCTCCGTCTTCCCGAACGGAGTCAGCTCGCCATCCAGTGGTCGCGGGGCCTGTTCCTCGTCGGCCTGCCGCTCGTCGCTCACATCACGTCGGTGGCCCCTGTCGTCGAGCGTCTTGGCGGCGGCGACCCGGCGAGCTGGCCCTGGCTCACCGACCTCTGGTGGCTCTGGGTTTCGGTGCTTGTCATCCAGCACACGGTCGTCGGTGTCTGGATTGCATCGCGAATGGGCGATCGGTCCGTCGTCGGCCGGGAGATGGTCGCCGTGGCAGCGTTGACCCTGCTGTTGCTGACCGCCGACCCGCTCATCGGGTTCGCTGTCTATTTCGGACTCTGGCACTCCCTGGCTCACCTGCTCGTGCTCACCGACTTACTCGGCAGCGAACCGCGTCCGATGCGCTCGGTCGCCCGACTCGCCGCACCACTGACCGCCATCTCGCTCGCCGCACTGGCCGCCGTCGGCGTCGGCGCGGCGCTCGTCGGTCGACCGGACCTGCTCGTGCCGGTGGCGCTCGTCTTCGTCAGCATGCTGACGCTGCCCCACATGGTCGTTGTCGAGAGGCTGTGGCGGCGGTGACCTGATCAACGGCGTCGTCGGAGTACCACGACAACTGCTGCGACCGCACACAGTGCGATTCCGCCGATCACGAACCCCGTCGTGACGCCTGAGCCGGTGCTGGTGCCGGTGCCGGAGCCGGGAGCGACAGTTGCGTCCGGGGCTTGTGCGGGAGTCGTCGGCGCCAGTTCGGTGGTCGCCACGACAGTCGACGACTGTTCGAGAACGGTGGCCATGGCGTCGAATGCCGGTTTGGGTGCGTCGGTGGCATCGAACCACAACGCCCCGCCGAATGCTCCGCCCGTCGAATCCGGTGTGGGCGGGAGCCGATCGGTGATTCCCCACGTGACGAAGGTGTCGCAGGCCGTCGACTCGACGCAGGCCGACAGGGTGTCGGCGTAGACCTCGGCCTGGAAGGCCAGCGACTCGGCGTTGGTGATCTCGGTGACGGGGAGCTGCACGTCCACCTCCGTGATCGCCCAGCGCAAACCGAGGTCTTCCACCCAGGTCGAGAACTGCGCGACGTCGACCGGATCCGGGGATCGGATCCGTGACTGCAGCCCGATGGCGTCGATCGGGACACCGGCGCCGATGAGAGCGGCCACGGTGGTCTGAACTCCGACACACTTCGGTACGTCCGCGCAGTTCGAACGCTGGGTCGTTGCTCCCGGCACGATCGCAACGCCGTTGTCGACTGCGTCCTGGGTGACCGACAGATCGTCGTAGAAGTCGTCGTAGAACAACTGCGCAGCAGGGTCGGCCGCCCGAGCTGCTTCGAACGCGATCCGCAGGTAGTCGTCACCGATGACGCGGCGCCAGATCGAATCGCGCAGCGTGCCGTCGGGGAGAAACGCCTCGTCCACCACGTCCCACTGTGTGACCACGCCCGGATTGCGTTCGGCGTACCGGCTGACGACCGAGGTCACGTGATCGCTGAGGACCTTGCCGAGCGTCTCGGCAGTCCAGGCGCCGTTGACGATCCAGTCGGGAAGTCCGTCGGCGGTGACCAGCCCATGGCCTCGGGCGGTCATGTCGTTTGAATCGGCGAAGTCGACGAGGGTGTCCGCACGGGTGAAGTCGTAGACGCCGGGCGCAGGTTGGACGACGGCGAAGGCGACTTCATCGACGGTCGAGACCATGTTGACGTTGTCGACGAGCAGGTCGCGGTACGCCTCGTCGGTGACCAGCGCGTCGGTCGTCACTGCGGCGCCGAAGTTCAGGTCGGCGGCATCGGCGGCCTCGCGCAGACCCATGCTCTGTGCCGACGTCATCGATGCGCACGTCGACATGGCGATGCCGAAGGCGACCAACGCGAGGGGCAATCGGCGGAACATAGCGAGTCCGACGGTAGTGCTCGCCCGATCGGCGCCGGTGTCAGTCGCACCTCGTGTTGTCGACCATCGGATGTCGACCAGTAACCTACAAGGGCGCCCGACACCCCGTGTTCGTCGCACTCATCGCCTCCACATGACCACGAGCACTCCCACCACGACAGTCGTCGTCCCCGGCACCCACGTGATGACCGCCCTCGTCGGTCCGCGTGACCGATACCTACGCCACATCGAGCAGCAGTTCCCGACCGTGCAGATCAGCGTTCGTGGCAACGAGGTGCGCGTCAGCGGTGACATCGAATCCGAGGTCGCCGACGTGGCCAGCCTGTTCGAGGAGCTGTCGACGCTGCTTCAGGGAGGCCAGCAACTCGACGATGTCACGCTCGACCGGGTGGTAGCGATGGTGCAGGCCAGTGAACGGCCGAGCGAGATCCTGTCGCATCAGGTGCTGCGCGGCGCCAAGGGCCGACAGGTCAAGCCGAAGACCGCCGGACAGAAGCGGTACATCGACGCCATCGCCGAGAACGTCATCACGTTCGGGCTCGGCCCGGCAGGTACGGGCAAGTCGTGGCTCGCCGTCGCCATGGCGGTGCGCGCGTTGCAGGCCAAGGAGGTGCAGCGCATCATCCTCACCCGACCCGCCGTCGAAGCAGGTGAGCGGCTCGGGTTCCTGCCGGGAGACCTGATGGCCAAGATCGATCCGTATCTTCGACCGCTGTACGACGCCCTCTACGACATGCTCGACCCTGAGGCCGTCCAGCGGCTGCTCGAACGTCAGGTCGTTGAAGTAGCTCCGCTCGCATTCATGCGCGGCCGCACGCTGAATGGCAGCTTCATCATCCTCGACGAGGCGCAGAACGCGACGCCTGAGCAGATGAAGATGTTCCTCACCCGTATCGGCTTCGGATCACGCGTGGTCGTCACCGGCGACACCACGCAGGTCGACGTGCCGACCGGCAAGAGCGGCTTGGTCGGCCTCGAGAGGACGCTCACCGGTATCGACGGGTTGGCCTTCGTGCATCTCTCTGGAGCCGACGTGGTTCGCCACAGGATCGTTGCCGACATCGTCGCCGCCTACGAGCAGCAGAGCGAGCGGACAGCTACGTCGTGACGGCCGCGTCAGACGGCCAGGTCGTGGTTGCCGACGAACGCAGTCCCGACGATTCGCCGACAGCCCACATCGACCTCGAACGATGGCGGCAACTCGCTGACGCTGCCCTGAAGGCTGAGGCGGCGGTCGGTGAGCTGACGTTGACCTTCATCGATGCGTCGGAGATTGCAGCACTGAACGCCGAGTACATGGGCAAGGTCGGCCCGACAGACGTGTTGTCGTTCCCGATGGACGACGATCCGGTGCCGGGTGTGCCGACTCTGCTCGGCGACGTGGTGATCAGCCCTGCAGTTGCCCTCGAGCAGTTCGCCGAACACGCCGGCACGTTCGACGACGAGATCGCCCTGCTGGTGGTCCACGGAGTGCTGCACGTGCTCGGCTTCGACCACGCCGCAGCCGACGAGGCAACTGTCATGCGACGCCGCGAGCTCGAACTCCTCGAGGCCCATTGCTGGGGCGGATCGGCGCCGGTCGGGTTCCGCCAGGTCCACGACTGAGCCGGATACTGTCCGCACCGTGACCGCACCGTGACCGCGCCGACCTCGCCGCCGCTCATGCCGCCACCCGGCTGGTATCCCGACCCGGAGCAGGCGTGGACATGGCGCTGGTGGGACGGCAGCCGTTGGACCGATCTGCGTGCGCCGCAGAGCGGGTGGTTGCCGCACCGCGACCCGCACTCGTTCTCTGCCTGGTTCGAGGACTCGTTTGCTGCATTCAAGGCCGTGACCCGGCGTGCTGGCTGGTTGATCGCGCTGGTGTGGATCGTGGCAACAGCATTGATCGGCATCTTCGTGGTCGCGGTCTACAACAGCTCGAAGGGGCGGGAGATCCGCGAGCTCGTCGATTTCGACCAGGCATTCGGGTCCGACAGCACGGTGTTGCTCACCGACGCCGAGCTGGATCGCGTCGGTGAACTTGCCCGAGACATTCTGATCGCCGCCTCGCCGTGGATGATCGTGCTTGCGATCGTGCTCGTCATCACCTGGACGTTCGCCACCGCGCTCGCGGCGCGGGTTGCTGCGAGGGTCGGGTCGGGAACCGTCGATCAGGTGGGTCGAGCGGACGACGCGGCCGACGCCGTTCGCAGGGCCCCGGTGGTGTTCGTGTCGCTCCTCGCGCTCGCCGGAATCTCGCTCGGGATGGTCCTCGCGGCGTTCGCTCCGATGCTGCTCGCCATCGGTGTCGGCGGTGGCGGGGGAGTGGTGGCGGTTGCGGGTGTGTTCGGACTCCTCGCGGCGTTCGCCGCCACGTTCTGGATCTTCGGTCGCTTGTCGCTCGCTCCCGCGATCGCGGCGATCGGTGATCATGGCATCGGCGTTCGGCGGAGCTGGGAACTCACCGACGGCCATTTCTGGGGTGTCGTAGGACGTCTCGTCATCGCCAGTCTGATCGCTGGCGCAGCGACGTTCCCGTTCAGCTTCTTCAACTCATTCGGGGTGGCGTTCGGCTTCAGTGCCTGGCTCACGCTCGTCCTCCTGCTCCAGGCGGCGTCGAGTGTGATTGCAACGCTGGTCAACATTCCCGCGCAGGTGGTACTCGTCGAACACCTGACGGAGCAACGGACCTGACGTGCCGGAAGAAAACAAACATATATTCGAGCAGATGTTGCAAAGCGCACAGGAGTTCGCTAGCGTCTCCTTCATGTACTCGACGCTCGTTGAGAACCTGATCGACGTCACCGACGACGAATTGACCGGTCGGTTCCGGGCGCTCGAACTCGAGCGGCGGCGTTCCGAGGCGGAGATGGCGGCCATCGTGCAGGAGGGCCAGCGCCGTGCGTTGTGCGCCGTCGACGGCCATCGCACCATGAAGCACTGGGTGCGGGCACAGATCAACTGTTCAGCAGGTGATGCCACACGACTGCGACGTCTCGCCACTGCGTTGAACACTGTCGACGGGCTCGGCGACGCCCTCCACAACGGACACATCGGCATCGCGCAGGCACACGAACTGGCTCGGCTCCGCGCTCACCCTCGCGTCGGCGACCAGCTCGGCTCGGCGTCGTCGGCGTTGCTGCGCCACGCCGAGCACCTGTCGTATGAGGAATTCCGCGTTGTCACCCGCCGCTGGGAGACACTCGCCGACCTCGACGGCGCCGAACGAGACGACGAAGCGTCCGCGGCCCGTCGCAAGGCATCGGTGATCGACGTTGGAGGAGCGATCGATGTGCGGGCCTCCGGTGGGTCGGGCCTCGTGACGGCGGAACTACTGGGGATCTTCGAGCGTTTCGTCCAGGCCGAGTTCGACAAGGACGTCGCCGCCCGCACCGCTGAGTTCGGCCCCGATGCCCCGGCATCGATGTTGCCTCGCACCGATGCCCAGCGTCGTTTCGATGCGTTCGTCGCCATCTGTCGGGCTGCAGTTGTCGCACCGGCCGACGGCGTTGCTCCGGTTCCTGTGGTGTACCTGCTGGTCGGGCTCAACACGTTCGAACGCTTGGTCACTCGCCGGGTCACCGGCGACGATCCTGGCCCGGGAGACGACCTCGATCTCGACTTCGATCTCGGTGTCGAGCGGATGGAGGCCGACACCGGCACCACGGTGTCGCCCGACGATGTACTCGCCGCAGCAGTGATCGGCCATGTTCGCCGGGTCGTCGTCGATGCCAAAGGCGTCGTGGTCGACGCTGGCCGCAAGCGACGCCTCTTCTCAGGGGTGGCCCGGCAGATGGCGCTGTTGCTGGCACACTCGTGCGATCACCTCGGTTGTACCGTGCCCGCCCGGCTCTGTCAGGTCGACCATCTCGCCGAATGGGAGCGAGACGATGGCGGGACCGATCAGGCCAATTCCAAACCGAGGTGCAACACCCACAATCCGTTGAAGACTGCGCAACGCCTCAGATCGAAACGTGACGAGTTCGGTAACGTCGTCGATTTCCGTAGCGATGGAACCGCCATGGCCCCGGTCGGCCGACGTCTACGATTCGATGATTCGGACAACGACTGTCACGAAGTCGCCGAGAATGTGGTTGCCGAGTGGGAACGACGAACCGTCAGGGTCGAGTTCTGTCGGCTGCGCACGTCTGATCTCGAGTTCATCGGTTCGTACTGACTCGGGTCGTCCACGTAGCGTCGGCGGCCATGGAGATCTCACTCGACGGCAAGGTCGCACTGGTCACCGGTGCATCGAAGGGCATCGGCAAGGCGATCGCCGCGTCGCTCGCGTCATCTGGCGCCAAGGTGATGATCAACAGCCGCAAGCAGGACCAGCTCGAAGCAGCCGCCTCCGAGATGTCCGGTGAGGTCGAGATCTTCGCTGCCAATGCCGGTGATGCCGACGCCGGTGAGCGGGCCGTGTCGGCCACGATCGAACGTTTCGGCGGGCTCGACATCCTTGTCAACAATGCGGCGACCAACCCGTACTACGGGCGCACCTTGGACGTCGACAAGGGTCGCTACGACAAGACCTTCCAGGTGAACCTCGAAGCGCCGCTGCTGTGGTGCCGGGCGGCATGGGAGCAGGCGTTCAAGGAGCAGCCCGGCACCATCATCAACATCGCCTCCGTTGGCGGTTTACGTACCGACGGCGGTGGCCTCGGCATCTACAACCTCACCAAGGCGGCGCTGATCCACATGACCCGTCAGCTCGCGTCGGAACTGGGCCCGACCCGAGTGGTCGGTATCGCTCCGGGCCTCGTCGAGACCGACTTCGCAGCCTTTCTCGTCGACAACTTCGGCGACCAACTTGCTGCGCGCATGCCGCTCAAGCGCCTCGGAGACCCACAGGACATTGCCAACCTGGCCACGTTCCTTGCGAGCGACCTGGCGAGCTGGATCACCGGCGAGACCTACGTCATCGACGGTGGCGCCGGCGTCGCCGCAGCCGGCTGAGACCTTCTCAGCCCGAGTCTCGGCCTCGGCGAAGCTTGCCGAGCGAGGTCCGGGGGAGCGACGACACGATATCGATGCGCCTCGGTGCCATGAAGGCCGGATGGCGCTGTTTGACGTGCGCACGCACCGACTCGAGGGTCGGCGTGTCAGTGGCCGGGACGATCACCGCCTCGACGATCTCGCCCCACTCAGGGTCGGGAACGCCGCGGACCATCACGTCGGCAATGTCGGGGTGGTCAGCGAGGGCCGCCTCGACCGCTTCGGGCCACACGTTCTCGCCGCCCGTGATGATCAGGTCGCCGCGACGACCCTCGACGTGCAGTCGGCCGTCGTCGAGCCATCGTCCGAGATCGCCGGTGGGGAACCATCCGTCGGCATCGAGCGGGACCGTGCCGTCGCGGTAGCAGCGCAGCAGCATCGGCGCGCGCAACAGGATCTGGTCGTTGTCGTCGATCCTCACCTCGACACCGTCGAGTGGAACGCCGTCGTAGACGACGCCGCTGCCGGTCTCGGTCATGCCGTACGTCGTGACGGTGTTCGCGGGACGATCGGACGGAGGTCGACTCCCCCCGAGCACGATCAGCCGAAAGCGGGTCGTGTCGACGCGGGGCAGGGTGGCGGCAACCAGCGACACGAGGGTGGCATCGCTCGACGCGACGGCGCCTGCATCGAAGCCGGGGAGGACTGTGAGCCGGTTGCCGCTGTGGAGCGCCCGGGTGACCACCGACAGACCGCCGACGTGTGACAGCGGCAGGCAGGCGAGCCAATGATCCTGGTTGGTCACGCCAAGTCGGCGGCTCGTGGCCTCGGCGGAGGCAGCCACGGCATCGTGGGTGAGGACGACGCCCTTGGGTTCGCCGGTCGATCCACTCGTGGCAACCACCACGGCATCTCCCGGCTCCACCGGTTCGCCGACACGCATCGCTGCGAGGAGGGCCGTCTTGGCACGCTCCGCAAGGCGCTGGTCGACCGGGAACGCGGCATCGCCGGCTCTCCAGATCCGTTGGAGCTCCTCGACGAACTCCGGACCTCCCGGTTCGTCGATGGCGACGAGTCGACGCGTCACACCAGGATGATTTCGGCCGATTCGAGCGCTCCCGGTTGCCACAGCTGCGTCATTCCCCCATCATGGCGCACACATGAATCGTTGGATCACCGGAGCGCGGCCCCGGACCCTGCCCGCCGCCGTCGTGCCGGTGGCGGTTGGTGCTGCCGCTGCGGTCGGTGAACCGGGCGACATCGTCTGGTGGCGTGTGGGTGCAGCGCTCGTTGTGAGCCTGGCACTGCAGGTGGGTGTCAACTACGCCAACGACTACAGCGACGGGGTGAGGGGGACTGACGACGTCCGTGTCGGGCCGACCCGTCTCGTGGCGAGCGGCCTGGCCAGCCCATCGTCGGTGAAGCGCGCGGCGATGTCGGCGTTCGGCGTCGCCGCGGTCTGCGGCCTGGCGATCGCACTGTCGACGTCGCTGTGGCTCCTCGTTGTCGGCGCCGCCGCGATCGCTGCGGGATGGTTCTACACGGGCGGACCGCGGCCGTACGGCTACATGGGCCTCGGCGAGGTGTTCGTGTTCGTCTTCTTCGGATTGGTGGCCACCGCCGGCACCACATTTGCCGCCATCGAATCGGCGACGGCGCTGTCGCTGGTGATGGGAGCGGCGGTCGGATCGCTGGCGTGTGCCCTGCTGGTGATCAACAACCTCCGCGACATCCCGACCGACCGTGAGGTCGGAAAGCAGACGCTCGCCGTCCGCCTCGGCGACCATCGAACCCGCTGGCTTTACGTCGTGTTGATCGTCGCCGCGTTCGTTCTGTGTGCGGTGGCTGCGGCGTGGAGCGTGCCCGTTGTGCTCACCTTCCTCGCACTTCCGGTGGCGATTGCTCCGGTGCGCTCGGTGTTGCGAGGGGCCATCGGTCCGGCGCTCATTCCCGTGCTCGGCGCCACGGCGAAGCTGCAACTCGCGTGGGGCATCCTGGCCACCATCGGCCTAGTGCTCTGAACGCCAGCGGGCGACTGCTGCTGCTGTCGCCTCCGGTTGCTCCAGGTGCACCGAATGCCCGGCACCGGTGATCACTTCGAACGTCGAGATCGTCAGCAGGCCGGCCATGCGTTCGCCGATCGCTCGGAACTTCGTGTCGTGCTCGCCGGCCAGCACCAACACGGGAACATCGATCTCACCGAGCCGCTCCCACAACGGTTCCTGGGTTCCCGTGCCCGTCGCCCGCAGACTCGCCGCCAAGCCCTCTGCGGTGTTGCGAAGCCGGTCGTGGCGCATCGCTGTCTCGTGCGTGAGTCCGGAAAAGAGGTCCGCTGCGAGCCATTCGTCGATGAAGGTGTCGACGCCGACTGCTTCGATGTGGTCGGCGAGGCGTTCGTCGGCTGTCCGGCGTCCAAGGCGCTCGTCGGGGTCGTCGATCCCGGCGGTGGCGCCGATCAACACGAGTGAGCGTGCCTGCTCGGGGTGTGCGAGTGCAGCGTGGAGCGAGACCCGGCCGCCCATCGAGTAGCCGATGTAGGTTGCCACGCCGCCGGCATCGACGAGGCGCCGCGCGCTCGCCCACAGGTCGGAGTCGGTTGGTGGGGGTGCGTTGCCGTGACCGGGCAAATCGGTTGCCACCGTCTCGGCACCAGGCAGCAACTCGCGCAGGAGACCGGCGAACGTCGACCACGATCGTGCGGTCTGGGTGAAGCCATGGGCGAGGACGAACCGATCGATCACGACGGCGGTGCCACCACCTGAGCCACCACCTGGGCCACCACCTGGTCGGCCGTCTTGCGCAACACCTTGGCAAACGTCTCGGGGTCCTGCGCGCCCGGTATCGCCCACTGGCCGTTGATCACGTAGGTCGGCACCGCAGTGATCCCGCTGTCGTGGGCCACTTCGAGCTCAGCGGCAACGTCGGCCATGCCACGGTCGGATTGGAGAAACGCCATGACCTCGTTGCGTTCGAAGCCCACCTCGGAGGCACAGTCGGCCAGCACGTCGGGGTCGCCGATGTCGAGTCCGTCGGTGAAGTAGGCCTTGAGCAGGCGCTCCTTCATGGCGTCCTGATCAACAGGCGAGTCGGGTTGAGCGGCGAGCCAGATCACCCGATGGGCGAGGAGTGTGTTCGCCCGCAGCGCCCTGTCCATGTTGAACTCGAGACCGACATCGGCGGCTGTCTCGGTGACGCTGGCGAGGAGTGCTTGGGCGCGTTCGAGCCCCCCGAACTTCTTCGCATATGCCTCGACGACAGGCCCCGACACCCCGGGCGATGCGGTCGGGTCGAGCTGGTACGGGTGGTACGAAATGTTGAATGACACCTCGATCCCGTCGGCGGCCAGGGCCTCTCGGGCCTGTTGGAGGCCGGTGGCGAAACGCCGCTTGCCGATGTAACACCACGGGCAGACGACATCGGACCAGACCTCGACCGTCACGATCGGAGTCGTCGAGTCGGGCGCGGAGTTTTCCTCGTAGTCCGTCATGGCGCACACGGTATGCGTCTAACGTCTCGGCACGATGGTCGGCGACGAGATCCCACACCCACACGACGTTCAGGCGACATTTTGCGCAACGCTCGTCGACCAGTGGATCCGCCTCGGGGTGCGCCACGCCGTGGTTGCGCCGGGCTCGCGCTCCACTCCGATGGCTCTGGCACTCGTCGATCGCGCCGAGTTGCACGTCCATGTGGTCCACGACGAACGCTCGGCGGCGTTCGTCGCGCTCGGCCTCGGCCTCGACGGCACTCCCGCTCTGCTGCTGTGCACGAGCGGGACCGCGGCGGCGAACTTCTATCCGGCCGTCGTCGAGGCGGGGTTGTCGGGTGTGCCGATGATCGTGGTCACCGCCGACCGCCCCGAGGAACTCCGCGGAGTCGGGGCGCCGCAGACCATCGACCAGGTCGACCTGTACGGCAAGCATGCCGTCTGGTCGCGTGATCCTGGTGTGGCAGACCATGGTGAACGCTCACTGTGGCGCGACCTCGCCGACGATGCCATGGCGCACGCCCGTTCCGGCCCGGTGCAGCTGAATCTCGCGTTCCGCGAGCCGCTGCTCGGTACATGTGGGGCGCTGCCGGATCCGATCGAGCGTTCGCCGATGGTGTCGCCTCCGCGTCGCTTCGATGACGTCCCGGCGGGCCTCGACCGTGGCCGAGGCGTGATCCTCGTTGGTGGTCGCAGCGCGGTCGATTCCGCCGATGTGGCCGCCCTGCACAGCGCCACCGGCTGGCCGATCATCGCCGACCCGGTTTCCAACATGCGTCACCTCGCCGGCGTCGTGACCACGGCCGACAGCCTGGTGCGCCACGAGGCGTTCGCTGCTGCGCATCTTCCCGACGTCATCATTCGGGTCGGACGCCCGGCCGCGTCGAAGGTGCTCGCCGAGTGGACTTCTCGAGCCACGACCAACGGGGCGACGCTCGTGCAGGTCGGTGGGCCCGGCGTGATCGACCCTGACCGCAGCGTCGCCGCCGTCTGTTCGATCGATGCCATTCTTGGCGTCAGCGTGACGTCCGAGCCGGGCTGGGCCGAGAGTTGGGCTCGCGCCGAGCGGGCGGCCGATGCCGCGATTGTGGCGGCGATGGCCGAGTTCGCCGAACTCACCGAGCCGGCGGTCGCGCGCCTCGTCGCCGAGCACCTCCCGGACGACACTGAACTCGTCGTCTCGTCGTCGATGCCGGTGCGCGATCTCGAATGGTTCGGTGGCGTGCATGCCCGAGCCCACGCCAATCGGGGGGCCAATGGCATCGATGGGGTGGTGTCGACCGCGCTGGGTCGGGCGTTGGGTCGAGCCGTGGAGGGCACGCCGGCGGCTGTCCTGCTCGGTGACCTGGCCTTCGTCCACGACAGCAATGCGCTTGTCGCACTTGCCGGCCGCCATGCCGACCTGCGCATCGTGGTGGTCGACAACGACGGTGGCGGGATCTTCTCGTTCCTTCCGCAGGCGACCACGCTGGACGGCGAGCGTTTCGAACAACTCTTCGGGACACCACTGGCCGTCGACATCGTGGCGCTGGCGACCTCGTACGGCCTCGAAGCCCGTACGGTGCAGGCTGCTGACGAGTTGGTCGAACAGCTGGCGATACCGGGGCCGTGGGTGTGCTGTGTGCCGTCGAACCGGCGCCACAACGTCGATGTGCACGCCATGCTGCATGCCGCCGTCGGCGCGGCGCTCGACGCAATTTCGATCTGACGGGTTACGGCCGCACGATCGCGCTGAGCATTGCCTGGAACTTTGCCTGGGTCTCGGCCAACTCGGCGATTGGATCACTGTCGGCGACGATGCCGCCGCCCGCAACGAGGCGCGCCGACCGTCGATCGTCGGAGAGCTCCGCGCACCGAATCGCCACGGCCCACGTGCCGTTGCCCTGCGCGTCGACCCAGCCGACTGCCCCGCCGTAGCGACCTCGTTCGAATCCCTCGACTCGCTCGATGAGCTCGATCGCCTCGTCGCGTGGGTGTCCGCCGAGCGCCGGCGTCGGCGACAACGCCCGCACGAGTTCAACCACGCTGGGCCCGGGCTGTGACAGCATGCCCTCCATTCGCGTGCCGAGGTGCTGGACGTTGGCCACCGTGACGATCGATGGCTCGGGCTCCCAATCGAGGTAGCTCGCCCAGGGCAGCAGGGTGTCGTGCACCACGTCGATCACGACTCGATGCTCGATCTGGTTCTTGGTGCTCGCGACGAGCTCGGCGGCGATCCGGGCGTCGTTGTCGGCATCGCCCGTTCGTGGTGCAGTGCCGGCGAGTGGATGCGAGCGCACGACCGCTCCGTCAACCTCCACGAGGAGCTCGGGTGACGCACCGATGAAGCCGTCGATCGAGTACCGGTAGCTCGATCCGAATCCGGCCCGGAGGCGCCGCAGCACGGCATGGACGTCGATCGGCTCGCTCGAGTGCACCACGATCGGGCGGGCGATGACCGCCTTGGTCAGCGTGCCGGCGCGGACGGCGTCACGCGCCTCGACGACGGCGGCCAAGTATGCGTCGACGGGTACGGCAGGCTCGATCCGGTAGCTCGACGCACTGGCACCGGCGACGGGGTGAGGTGTGAGCATGGCGGCGACGGCTGCATCGTCGAGGTCGCCGCACACCGTCACGGCGACGGTGCCGTCGGCAAACTTGCGCACCAGTACCTGTGGCACGACCACGTCGGCCGGTGCGCCCGGACGGAAGCCGAGCACGCCGAGTGCCACCGGCCCTGCACCCTCGACGGTCGAGTCGTGCGAGACCGCTGCGAGAAAGGAAGCGGCCTCGTCGATCGGGACCCGAGCGGCTACCCCGCGCCCCGCCATCCCGACGCCATTGCGGACGAACAGGTAGCCGTCACCAGCGGCAAGGTCGTTCAGGTCGAGTTCGGCGTCGGTGAAGTCCGAGAGCGGTCGGGTCCTCGCCTTCAAGAACACGTTCACCGGCGCGAGCCAACCATCAGCTGGGTCAACCCGCCCGACAGTTGGGCGTGACGCACACTGTTGAAGCCGGCGTCGTCGAGCGACGCCAGCATCGCCTCCGGGGTGGGCAGGTAGGCGACGCTCTTGGGGAGATATCGATAGGCCGCACCGTCGGACAGCAGGGCACCGATCCGCGGAACGACCTTGCCGAAGTAGATGTTGTTGCCCCAGCGAACCACCGAGTTGCTCGGCACGCTCACGTCGAGGAGGGCGATGCGGCCGCCCGGTCGCACGACACGCCCGAGCTCGGTGAAGAACGTGGGAAGGTCGAGCAGATTCCGTAGCGCGAAGCCACACGTCACGCCGTCAACCGAAGCATCCGGCACTGGCAGGCGCAGGATGTCGGCCTGCACTCGTGGTGCGCCGGAACGATCGGCCGACAGCATGCCGAAGCTCAGATCCATCGAGATCGGCCGGATTCCAACGGCCGCAAGATCGAGACACAGATCTCCGGTGCCGCTGGCGAGGTCGAGCACGACGCTGCCTGCGGGGAGGGCGAGATCTCGAACCGCCCGCTTGCGCCATCTGACGTCGAGTCGAAACGAGATGATGCGGTTCAACCTGTCGTACTTCGGTGCAATGGCGTCGAACATCCCTTGGACGGCAGCGACCTTTTCCTCGCCCTGCGGAAGGTCCTCGGTGTCCCACTGGGGACGGGGCGTTGCGGGCTCGGTCACCCGGCTCAGGCTACGGGTTCGGCAGCGACCTGTTTGGCCCACCGGTAGTCGGCTTTGCCGCTCGGTGACCGAACGATCTCGTCGACGTACCGGATCTCCTTCGGCAGCTTGTAGCGAGCGATGTGCTCGCCGGCCGCGGCACGCAGGGAATCGTCGTCGACCTCGTAGCCCTCGCGGATCCGCACGATCGCCACGACCTCGTTGCCCCATCGTTCGCTCGGTCGCCCGGCCACGACACAGTCGTAGACGCCGGGGTGCGACTTGATCGCCGCTTCGACCTCCTCGGCGAAGATCTTCTCGCCGCCGGAGTTGATCGTCACTGCGTCGCGCCCGTGCAACTCGACAATTCCGCCGTCGAGCAGACGCGCACGGTCGCCCGGGATCGCGTACCGCACGCCGTCGATCACCGGATAGGTACGAGCGGTCTTGGCTGCGTCGCCGAGGTAGCCCAGCGCGAGCCGCCCTGTCTTGGCGAGCCAGCCGACCTCAGGGTCACCGGCTTCGAGCACGCGATCGAGGTCAGGGGACAACACCACGTTGCCAGGTGCGATCTCGAAGGTGCCAGTGGTCGCACCGCCCCCGACCGACACCTTGCTCACCTGGCCACCGGCCTCCGATGACCCGAGTCCGTCGACGATCATGAGTGTCGGCAGGTGGGCGAGGAACTCGTCCTTGAGCTTGGCCGACAGCGGCGCTCCGCCCGACAGCAGGACGTTGAGCGACGACAGGTCGTACGCACGACCACCGGTGGGCTGATCGAGTTCGTCGAGCAGCGGGCGAGCGAACGCGTCGCCCACGATGAGGAGGAAGTTGACCTGTTCGCGCTCGACGAGTGACCAGATGTCGACCGGGTCGAGGCGGTCGGTGATCGACTGGACGAACACCGTGCCTCCCGCGAGCCACGTCAGAAAGCTCATCCAGTGCCCAGCTCCGTGCATGAAGGGCGGAGCGAGCAGCGCCTTCGTGCCGACGGTGGCGGCGGCAACGAACTCGTCGATCGACACCGCGGTCTTCGATCCGCCGAAGCACTCGACCATCGCATCGCCGTTGCGCCACATGACACCCTTGGGCATGCCCGTGGTGCCGCCGGTGTACAGCAGATAGAGGTCGTCGGGGCTCCACTCGAGTGCTGGACGCTCTGGTGAGGCGCCAGCCAGTGCATCTTCGTACCAAACGGCGCCTGGCAGCAGCGGATGTCCCGACTCGTCGGGAACCTGCAGGATGACAGCGAGGTTCGGGAGCTGCGGGAGCACCTCGGCGAGTGTGGGTGTGAACACCGAATGGATGACCACCGCGCGCGCATTCGCATCGTTCAGGAGGTACAACAACTCCTCGGCGACGTACCGGTAGTTGACGTTGAGCGATGCAGTTCGAGCCTTGAGCGAGCCGAGCATGGCCTCGAGATACTCGTTGCCGTTGTGAAGATAGATCGCCAGGTGATCCTGGCCACTCTCGTGTCCTGCGAGGTCGGCGCGCTCGGTGTGGACGCCGAGTCCACTGGCGATCAAGTGGTTTGCGAGCCGGCGGGTACGGTCGGTGACCTCGGCCCACGAGAACCGGCGACCTCGGAACACGAGGCAGTCTGCTTCCGGCCGACTTGCTGCGATGGCCTCGTGCACTTCCGCGAGACTGAACTCCGGTGGGCCGGCTGCATCATGATCGAACTCGTCCCCGTGCACTCGCCGACGGTACGACGGGTGCGTGATCGGTCACAAATCGTGGGCCTGCCTCGTCTCGGGGGTCTCGACGACCGATACTGATGGTCGTGAGGAAGCTGCCCGGGCCTCGCCGTTTCGCGGCGTTGGCGTCACTTGTCGTGGTCTGCGCAGTTGCTGCGCCGCTCGCGGCACGCGCCGACATCGCCAGTATCGGCCAAGCCGGTGCTCGCGCGACGGAGCAGGCGGTGCGGATCAACCGGCTGTGCACCCGTGTCTGGGTGATCGGTGACTCGCTCACCGTTGGCAGCGCCGCGGCGTTGCGGAGTGGCCTCGACAGCCTGAAACTGGAGGCCGAGATCGTCGACGGTGCCAACAATCGTCGGATCTCGGCAACTGCTCCGATCAGCGGTGTGCGCGCCGCGCGCTCGATCCGTGCGACGAGTGGTGAGGCCAACTGTTGGGTCATTGCGCTCGGCACCAACGACATCAGTAACGGTGTCATCACGACCACCCGAGCCCGCGCCGCGGTGGCGGAAATGCTCGCCGAGGTGACCCCGCAGGCTCGGGTGTGGTGGGTCAACGTCGACTTCCGATCGCTCGATCAGTCGACCCGGACATTCAACACGGTACTGAACGAACGGGCGGCAGCCGATCTGCGCTTTGCGGTCATCGACTGGTATGCGTTGGCCGAGAGTCACCCGGAGTGGTTCGTCGACGTCGTGCACGTCAACAGCGCCGGCTACACCGCCCGCGCTGCGCTGATCGTCGACTCCCTCAGGCGTAGTAGCGGAAAATGACCTCGGCGACACACGACGGCTTGGCGGAACCCTCGACCTCGAAGACGAACTCCATCGTCACCTGAGCGCCGCCGGCGACATCGTCGACCGACACCAACGTGGCCCCGAGTCGGAGCTTCGAGCCGACCGGAACCGGTGACGGGAATCGGATCTTTCCGGCGCCGTAGTTCACGCCCATCGAGATCCCGGTGACGATGAACACCTGCGGCGACAGCATCGGACCGAGCGACAGGGTGAGATATCCGTGGGCGATCGGACCGCCGAACGGGCCGGCCTTGGCCCGCTCGGGGTCGACGTGGATCCACTGATGGTCGCCGGTGGCATCGGCAAACGTGTTCACCTGCTCCTGGGTGATCTCGACGTAGGGGGAGTAGCCGAGATGCTCGCCCACGAGGGTCTTGAGTTCATCGATTCCGTTGATCGTGCGGGTCATGGCGCTCAGCTTGGCAAACTGAGGCGATGAGCGACGAAACCGACAGTACGGATCCTGGCTTCCGATCCGGCTTCGTGACGTTCGTCGGACGACCCAATGTCGGCAAATCGTCGCTCGTGAATGCGATCTGCGGTCGCAAGATCAGCATCGTCTCCGACAAGCCGCAGACCACTCGGCACCGGATCATGGGGGTCCTCACCCGGCCCGCCAGCCAACTCGTCTTCGTCGACACGCCCGGGCTGCACAAGCCCGTCACAGCGCTCGGCGAACGGGTCAATGCGACCGCACTCGGCAGCGTTGACGACGTCGATGTCACGTGTCTCGTGCTCGACTCCACCGCACCATTCGGTTCGGGCGATCGATGGGTCGCCGATCGCATCGACATCACCAACTCGATCGTGATCGTCAACAAGACCGATGTGGCCAGCCGCGAACAGGTACTGAAGATGCTCACCGCGTCGAGCGACCTCGGAGCCCAGGAGTACTTCCCGGTGTCAGCGGTGAGTGGCGACGGAATCGGAACGCTGGTGGCGTACCTGACCGATCGGGTGCCCGCGGGTCCTCACTACTTCGGCGACGACGAGGTGTCCGATCTTCCAGAGGAGCGGTGGGTGGCCGAACTGGTTCGCGAGCAGCTCCTCGCCGTGACACGTGACGAGCTTCCCTATTCGATCGCCACGCAGGTGGTCGAGTGGGAGTGGCCCCGGATCCGTGTCGACATCATCGTCGAGCGCGACAGCCAGAAGGGGATGGTCATCGGCAAGGGTGGACAGATCCTCAAGCGTGTCGGCGAGCTGGCCCGAGCGCAGCTGCCCGAAGGCGTCTATCTGGATCTCCGCGTCAAGGTCGACAAGGACTGGCAGCGCAAACCCGAGCGCGTCACGCGGCTCGGCTACTGATCGACTGACGTCGGAACCGACTCGATCGTGGTGGTCGTGGTGGTCGTGTCGGCCGATGCTCGCGGCGCCGCGAGCAGGTTGGCGAATGCGTCGTACGACAACGGCTCGCCGACGTCTGACAGCTGACCGTTGCCCTTCTTGACGGCAACGGCTTCGCCGCCGAGTGTGAAGGTGACCTGGCCGATTCCTCGCAGGCTGCTGAGCATGGTCAGGACGATCTGGCCGATCGCCTCGGTTTGCTGGGTGCTCGGCACCTGATCGAAAATGGTCGGGTCGAGATCGACGGTGAGGACGCCGCCGGATTCGACCGCACTCACGATCAGGCCATCTTCGATCAGGGACTCGAGCGCGACGTCGCGTGGCGGACCCGCTTCGAGGACATCTGCAACCTGGTCAGGCGACGAGCCGGGAGGCAGATCGACGGTGATCGGCTGGAGGCGGCCGCGCGAAAGGAAATAGATCTGGACGGGTTCGAGCCGGATGGTGGTGGTCGTCGCCAGTGCGGTGGTCTCGGGAAGCGCCGGTGACGTGGTGCTGGTGGTCGAGGTGCTGGTGGTGGAGGTGGCATCGAGTTCGAACAACACTTCGTCGGGAGGGATCTCGCTGAACGTCTCGTTGCCGGCGGGTACACCGCACCCGGCGAGCGCCGCAAGGCTCACCAGGGTTGTCGCACGCAGCCTCACGCCGACACCGCGGAGGTGACGCGGGTCGGCAACTCCACGACGAAGCGGGCACCGCCACCGACACGATCCTCCACCCATGCCGAGCCACCCATGGCGGTGCTGTGCTCGGCGACGAGGGCAAGACCGAGACCG
>DASQFE010000641.1:0-2016 GCA_035633295.1 Ilumatobacteraceae bacterium
CGGGTCGTGCGCAGGTCCGCTCGAAGCGCCTCGGCAACCGACCGCATCCGGACCGCGAGTCGTGCTTCGAGAAGGCTGCGTTCGTCGGCTGCCGTACATTCTTCTGCGAATCGTCGAACGACGTGAAGCAGGAAGAAGCGGTCGTTGTCGCGCTGAGCCATCGAGCGTTCGATCAACGCCGACAACCCGTCGACGGCATCGGCGTGCTCGACCTCCATCACCGACGCGACATCCATGGGATCGAACGGCGCGGAGAATGTCGCTGCGGCCCTGAGTGTCGCCTTGGTCGCCGCATCGAGCAGGTCGTACGACCACCGCAATGCGGCATCCACAGAGCGATGTCGCTCGACGGTGCGGCGTCCACCGCGTAGGACAGCAATGCTCCGCTCGACACCGGCGAGCACCTCTTGCGCGCTCAGCGATTGCAGACGCGCTGCCGCGAGTTCCAGAGCGAGGGGCAGCCCGTCGAGCCGACGCGCCAGTTCATCGAGCGAGACGAGGTCGTCATCGTCTGGTGGTTTGCCGGTCACGGCGATCATCCGGTCGGCAAGCAGTCGAGTCGCCGGCGAATCGATGCCTCCGGACAGCGCGAGTGGTGGCACGGACACGAGTCGTTCGCCGTCCACCGCGAGTCGTTCCCGACTCGTCGCGAGCACCACCACGTGATCGGTCATCTCGACCAGGAGTTCAGCGACGATTGCCGCCTGCTCGAGTACATGTTCGCAATTGTCGAGCACCACGCAGCAGCGCTCGTGACGCAAGACGTCCACGAGCCGGTCAAGGTCGGTCTGGTCCGCTCGGCTCTCGATCGCTGCTGCTGCCATCACGACCTCGGTCACCGTGCGATCCGTCGCTGACGTCAGGTCACAGAAGATCGTGCTGTCGATCTGTGCAAGGTCGACCTGATGCACGAGTTCCGTGGCCAGCCGGGTCTTGCCCACACCACCTGGGCCAACGAGCGTGATCAAACGAGCGTCCGACAGCAGACCAGCCGTCCTGGTCAGAAGATCCTCACGGCCGATGAACGACGAGGTCGGCTTGCGAATCGTGGCCGGCGTTCGATGGTGTTGAGACCCCGCTCGAGGTTGAAGGGTGATGTCGTCCTCCGCAAGGAGATCGTCATGACGTTGACGCAACGCCGGCGACGGAGCAACCCCGAGTTCATCGGCGAGCAGCCGCCGATACGAGTCGTACACGCGGAGACCATCGGCGCGACGACCAAGCGACTCATACGCGCTGATCAGCAGGTGTCGTGGCCGCTCCCTCAACGGCTCGCGTGCTGCGAACGCCTCCAGATCAGCCAGCTCGATACCGGCTTCGCCGAGCTCCAAGCGCAACTCGAATCGCTCTTCGAGGGCTCGACATCTCAGTTCGTTCAGACGATCGATCTCCACCTGACCGTCACTGCTGTCGACCAGATCATCAAAAGGATCGCCACGCCACAGCTCCAACGCCCCATCGAGCAGCTCCACCGACCGTCTCGGATCGGCCCGCTGAGCGATCGCCTCCAACACAAGCGACTCGAACCGAGCTGCGTCGAGTCGCTCATTCGGCACACGCAGGATGTAGCCGGGCGCCCGGTACTCCAGTTCGATGAGGCCGACCCGCTGCCGCAAGCGGAACACCAGCGACTGCAGCGCAGCGGCATCAACCAGTGCATCGGTGTCCCAGACGAGCTCGCTGAGACGGTCCATCGACACGACATGCCCTCGGTGCAGGAGCAGCGCGCTCAGGAGCCGACGCTGTCTCAGCCCCGTCAGCGTCACCTCCGCACCGTCATCGCCGACGACGGATATCGGCCCCAACACCCCAAACGTCGCCATCCCGTCCAAGCTACCCAACGCCCCGACAGTGCCGCCCCGATGTCAGGACGGCCATTCCGCCACAAGACGATCCCGGCCGCAGTGCAACCTGTATCGGCACGCATCATCACTGTGTCACCCCGCTCGGGATCGTTTGTCAGATTGTCGAGAGGATCGGGTGGGTGACGGTCTGGGCGAGGTCGAGCAGTTCGTC
>DASQFE010000642.1:0-2413 GCA_035633295.1 Ilumatobacteraceae bacterium
GCGGAACTCGCCGATGACCACGCGTTCGTCACCAACGAGCGCGGCCAACGCTCCGGCGATCCGCTCTGGCGATGCACCGAACCGCGATGCCACATCGACGGAGAGGAACGGGCCGTGGGTGCGGGCGTAACGACCGACGATCTCTTCGAGGGGACGCGCCACAGGGTCGGTGAACGCCATTGGCAGCCCGAGCGGGAGTGAACAACCGAACGCGTCGCGATAGCGCGCTGCGTCCTCCGCGGCAGCCCACCGGGTCTCGCCGGCGAGTGCGATCTCGATGACCCGCCGCTCGATGACGAGCTGAGCGAGCCAGCCGTCGGACGTCTCGCATCGCAACTCGACTTCGTCGGCGGTGAGGTCACCGACCTTGCGGAACACATCGTGGAGTTCGTCGGCCGAGCGGGCCCGCCGGCCATCGGCGACACACTGCAACTCGAGCTCGACGTCGGCGAGCACGTCGGGGTCGAGCAGATCACGAAGCTCCTCGGCACCGAGCAGATCACGCAGCAGGTCACGGTCGAGCGCCAGCGCGGCAGCCCGGCGCTCGGCGAGCGGGGCGTCGCCCTCGTACATATAGGCCGCGATCCAGTTGAACAGCAGGCTCGACGCCATCGGGCTCGCCTTGGCGGTGTCGACGGTGACCAGGCGGATCGCCCGCGAGCGCAGCAGTCCGAGGACCTCTCGGAGCGCAGGCACATCGAACACGTCCTGCAGACACTCTCTCGATGTCTCCAACAGGATCGGGAACGTCGGGTACTTCGCGGCGACCGCCAGCAGGTCGGCAGCCCGCTGGCGTTGCTGCCACAGCGGGGTCCGACGGTCGGGACGCCGACGGGGCAGCAGGAGCGCCCGGCCGGCACACTCGCGAAAGCGCGCCGCGAACAGGGCGGTCTGCGGCAGCGTCTCGACGACGAGTTCGTCGATGTCCTCCGGGTCGATCATGAGTGCCTCGATCGGCAACTCCACCGCCGATTCGGGAAGCCGGATGACGATGCCGTCGTCGCCCCACATCGATTCGACCGGCATGTCGAACTGGTCCATCAGCCGCCGTTCGATGGCCATCGCCCACGGCGCGTGTACCGGCGTGCCGAACGGGCTGAGAATGCAGATGCGCCAGTCGCCGATCTCGTCCTGGAAGCGTTCGACCACCACGGTGCGATCGTCGGGCACGGCGCCTGTCGCCTCGGCCTGTTCAGCGAGATACTGCTGCAGGTTGACGGCGGCGAATGCGTCGAGCGAGTAGTGCGTCATCAGCCGCTCGATCGCCGCTGCGTCGTCGAGGTCACGGATCTCGCGGACGAACGCCCCGAGCGCCCGACCCAACTCGAGCGGCCGCCCCGGCCGATCGCCGTGCCAGAACGGCATCTTGCCCGGTTGGCCCGGTGCCGGGGTGACCGTCACCCGTTCGAACGTGATGTCCTCGATCCGCCAGGTCGACGCGCCGAGCACGAACGTCTCACCCGGTCGGCTCTCGTAGACCATCTCTTCGTCGAGCTCGCCGACACGCGTGCCGTCGGGAAGGAACACGCCGAACAGACCGCGATCGGGGATCGTGCCGCCGGAGGTGACGGCAAGTCGCTTCGATCCGTCGCGAGCGCGCAGGCGGTCGTTGATGCGGTCCCACACGATGCGGGGTCGCAGCTCGGAGAACTCCTCGCTCGGGTAGCGGCCCGACAGCAGGTCGAGCACGTTGGTGAGCAGGTCGTCGGAGATCTCGGCGAAGCTGGCGCAACGTCGCACCATCGTTGCCACCTCGGCGACCGAGCACTCCTCGACGATGGCCACGTGGGCGACGATCTGCTGGGCGAGCACGTCGAGCGGGTTGCGCAGGTAGCGGGTCGATTCGATCTCGCCATCGATCATCCGACGGGTGACGATCGCTGCTTCGAGGAGATCGCCGCGATGCTTCGGGAAGATCGAGCCGCGCGAGGGTTCCCCGACCTGGTGGCCGGCCCGCCCGATGCGCTGGAGGCCACGGCTGACCGCCCCGGGCGACTCGACCTGGATCACGAGGTCGACTGCGCCCATGTCGATACCCAACTCCAGCGATGACGTAGCGACGATCGCCCGAAGCTCGCCGCGCTTCAACCGATCCTCGATCACCACTCGTTGTTCCCGGGCGAGGGACCCGTGGTGGGCACGTACGAGCTCGTCGATCCCGGTTGCGGGTTCGTCGTCCGCTGCGCTTCCTCGCGCCGCGTGCGGCTCGTCGCTGGCGCTTCCCTCGCCGCGCGGGTACCGGTCCGCGTAGCGTCCGCCCTCCTCTTCGTAGAGTTCGTTGAGCTTGGCGGCGAGACGCTCGGCCGAGCGGCGGGCGTTGCAGAAGATGATGGTCGTTCGGTTCGCCAGGATCCTCTTGAGGATCTCGGGATAGATGCTCGGCCAGATCGACGTTCGGCGTTCGGTCAGCGCC
>DASQFE010000643.1:0-3415 GCA_035633295.1 Ilumatobacteraceae bacterium
CGGCTCCACTCGACGGGCTCGTGGCCGCACTCCCAGCCGACGACGGCTCGTGACGTCCGTCGGTCACCACTCCACGACCGGCTCGTCGCAGCAGGGGGCCGGTTCGCCGAGTCGTCGGGTTGGGAGAATGTGTCGTACTTCGCGCCGATCGATGCCGAGATCGAGTTCCGGCACACGTACGGCCGCCCCGACTGGTTCGACTACCACGCCGCCGAACATCGGTCGGTACGTGAGGCGGTGGGCCTCTTCGACATGTCGGCGATGTCGAAGTTCCTCGTGCAGGGATCCGACGCCGAGGCGGTACTGAACCGGTTGTCGGGCAACGACGTCGCCGTCCCGGTGGGTCGCTGCGTGTACACGCAGTGGATGAACGAGCGCGGCGAAGTGAAGGCCGACGTGACGATCACTCGCCTGGCCGATGATCGCTTCCAGGTGGTCGTGGCCGAGGCGTTCCACCGCCGGGTCGAATCGATGCTGGCTCGTGGCATGCCCGACGGTGCGCGTGTCGTCGTCACCGACGTCACGTCGGGCTGGGCGCTACTCAGCGTGCAAGGTCCCGGCTCGCGGGCGCTGCTGTCGGAGCTGACGACGGCCGACCTGTCGAACGCTGAGTTCCCGTACCTGACGGCGAAGGAGATCGACCTCCACCACGCGAGGGCACTTGCGGTCAGGATGAGCTTCGTCGGCGAGCTGGGGTGGGAGCTGTTCGTGCCGACCGAGTTCTCCGCCGGCGTGTACGACCGGCTCGTCGAGGTCGGCGCCGCGCACGGTCTCGTCCATGCCGGCATGGCGACGCTCGAGAGCACCCGCACCGAGGCCGGCCGGCTCGACTACGGCTTCGACATGGAGAACTCCGACTCTCCGCTCGAGGCCGGGTTGAAGTTCGCCGTCGACTTCGACAAGCCGGGCGGCTTCGTGGGCCGCGACGCATTGCTGGCCCAGTACGAGCAGCGGCCGTACCGCAACCGGCTGGTGCAGTTCCTCCTCGACGACCCCGAACCGCTGCTCCACGGCGAGGAGCCGATCCTGCTCGGCGGTGTCCCCGTCGGGTACGTCCGGTCGGGCGCCTACGGGCACACGCTGGGTGGGTCGATGGGGTTCGGCTACGTCGAGCACGCCGACGGCGTGACCGGCGACCTCGTGCGCGGTGGCGACTTCGAGATCGTCGTCGCCGGTGAAAGGTTCCCGGCGCAGGCCTCGTTGCGGTCGATGTACGACCCGGCGAACGAACGTGTCCGAATGTGAGTCCCGGTACTGCGGGTAGCGGTCAGCCAGCGGAACCCGGGACCTTTCGGCCCTTCCGGCGGCGGCCACACGGCGCGACCGTTGAGTCATGAACGGAATCGACACCCAACTTCGCGTGATCGACGAGGTCGAACTCAACGACGACGACCTCGCGAAATGGTCCGCCACGTCCAGCTCGTCCGAACTCGTGTCGATCTACCTGCCGACCCACCGTGCCGGCAGGGAGGTCACGCAGGACCCGGTGCTCTTCCGCCGGCTCGTCGCGAATGCTGCGGGCGAGGTCGCCGCGGGCGAGCTCCCCGCTGCTGCCGCCCGTCTGGTCGACGACCGGGACTTCTGGGCACACGGATCAGTCGGCCTCGCGGTGCTCGCGGGTCCCGAGGGCACGACGGCGATCCGGCTGTCGGAGCCGACCGGAGAACTTGCGGTCGTCAGCGATCGCTTCCACCTCAAGCCGCTGGTGGCCGCTCGGGCCCGGCGTGTCGAGTTCGACGTCCTCGCGATCAGCCGGCACAGCGTGCGGTTCGTGGACGTGACCGGATCGAGGGCCGTCGAGGTCGAGATCCCCGGGATGCCGACGAGCATGCCGGACGCGCTGCGCGGGGACGACCGCGAGCCCCAGGTCCGGAGCCATTCCTCCGCTCGGGTCGGGCGTGGCCAGGTCGCCGCCACGTTCCACGGCCAGGGCAGCACCAGCGACGCCCGTGATGTCGACCTCGATCGCTACCTGCACCAGGTCGACCGCGCGGTCGCCGACCACCGCTCCGGCTCGACACGTCCGCTCGTCCTCGCCGGCGTCGATGACATCGTGGGCGTCTATCGCAAGCTCACGCGCTGTGCGCACGTGCTCGACGATCACGTCGCCGGGAACCCCGATCAACTTCGAGCCGCGGAACTCGCCGATCGGGCACGGCGATTCGTCCCGCCGTCGGCCGCGGAAGCGGAGCGGACCGCACGTGAGTCGTTCCTGGGCGGCGCTGCCGCGACGGTCCGCACCGTCGAACAGGCCGTGATCGCCGCTGCCGCCGGCCAGGTCGCATCGATCTTCGTCCCCGCCGACCGCGAGTACTGGGGCCGGTACCGCGCTGGGCATCATCTGCTCGAGGAGCACGAGACCCGGAGACCCGGCGACCATGATCTCGCCGATGTGGCGGCGATCGAGGTGTTACGGCACGGAGGCCTGGCCTTCGTCGTCCCGGCGAGCGACATCCCTGGCGGCGGTACCGCGGCAGCGACGCTGCACTACTGACGAGTGACGACGCACGGCCACCCGCGCTGGTAAGGCCTACTATCGGGAGCGATGTCGGTGCGCGAACTGGTGGTGCTGGGCACGGCGAGCCAGGCGCCCACCCGGCATCGAAACCACAACGGCTATCTGCTGCGCTGGGACGGTGAGGCGATCCTGTTCGATCCCGGTGAGGGGACGCAACGGCAATTCACTCTGGCGGGGGTGTCGGCGGCGTCGGTGGACCGGATCTGCATCACCCACTTCCACGGGGACCACTGCCTCGGCCTGCCCGGCATGATCATGAGGCTGTCGCTCGACGCCGGCAGCCTGCCGGTCCCCGTGCACTACCCCGCCAGCGGACAGTCGCACTTCGAGCGGCTCCGTTTCGCCACCGCCGGCCAGGAAAAGGTGCCGGTCGACGGCTGCCCGGTGACGACTCCGGGAGTGATTCACCAGGACGATCTCGTGACGATCCGCGCCATGGAACTGTCGCACCGCGTGGATGCCGTCGGCTACCGGGTGGAGGAGCCGGACCGGCGTCACATGATCGACGACCGGCTCGCCGCGTTGGGAATTCGGGGCCCGTCGATCGGCCAGCTCCAGGAGCACGGGTCGATCGAACACGACGGCCGGACGGTGAATCTGGAGGAGGTGAGCGAGCGTCGCCGGGGGCAGGTGTTCGCGTTCGTGATGGACACGCGATGGTGTCCCGGTGCACTGCAACTCGCCGACGGCGCCGACCTGCTGGTGTGCGAGTCGACCTTCCTCGACGTCGACGCCGACATGGCCGAGGAGTACGGGCATCTCACGGCGCGGCAGGCCGGTCGTCTCGCACGCGAAGCCGGCGTGCGACGACTGGTGTTGACCCACTTCTCCCGGCGCTACGCCGACGATCAGGTCTTCGCCGACGAGGCCCGCAGCGAGTTCGACGGCGACGTCGTG
>DASQFE010000644.1:0-3355 GCA_035633295.1 Ilumatobacteraceae bacterium
TTTACACCGAATTTGCACTACGCAGATAGGTACAATTGTTCACATGAGCACGAGTGCGCCGTTCACCGCCACCGTGTCGGCCATCACCGACGCCTTCGGCGACCCGACGCGCCGCTCCATCTACCTGTACGCAAGGGAACATTCGGGTGGCGACGCCACCGGTGTGACCGCATCCATGGTTGCCGGCGAAGTGGGGGTGCACGCCAATGTGGCTCGCCATCACCTCGACAAGCTGGCCGCCGGGGGCTACCTCGAAGTGTTGTCGGGCAGGGTCGTCGGCGCAGGAGCGGGCCGCCCGTCGAAGCGCTACGTCGTCGTGGGTGACTCGCTGAGGATGAGCGACGTCGACTTCCCGGTGCGCTCCGATGATCTGCTGTTGTCGCTGCTCGGGCGGGCGCTCGACCGGTTGCCCAACGACGAGGCCGAGATGATTGCCGAGGAGGTCGGCCAGGAGTATGGCCGGGCGATGGCCGAGGGTCTCACCGGCGATGCGCTCACCAACGGACGCCGATCCCTTCGCTCAGCGATGCAGGCCGTTGCCGATGCGCTCACCGCCCATGGATTCGCCGCCCACGCAGAAGGCCGCAACGACCAGCTGCGCATCATCAACAACCACTGCCCGTTCGGTGATGTCGCGACCGACCATCCGGTCATCTGTGCGGTCGATCGCGGCATGGTCAAGGGCATGCTCGCTGCGCTTGTCGACGAGTCGTCGCCGGTGGCCGAAGTGGTGACCGAGTCGAGCTTCGCCCGCGGCGACACGTTCTGTTCCACGTCGGTCTGAACTTGCATCAGGGGTCAGACCCCTTTTGTGATTCTTGCAAAAGGGCCCAGACTCGTCTTGTACGAATCAGTGGTGGGCAACTCGGTGTTAGTTTTCCGACGATGACGCCTCGCTCTGCCTGCGCAGCTGCTGCCTTCTCCGCAATCGTCGTCCTGGCCGGGTGCGGGGGCTCCGATGGGGAGAGTGGTTCCGGTTCAACCGTCGCCGATGGCACCTCCAACGTGACCCTCGCCGAAGCTCCGACGTCCGAACCTGCGCCGGAGAGCACGAGCGCACCCGAGCCCACGGCGGCTGCCAGTACGGTCGCTGGGGCGGACGGCGACTGCCCGGTCGGCACCTGGCAGGTCGACGGTGCCGGTCTCGAACCGTTCTATGCCGTCGCGGCGCCACCCGATGTGGTGTTCACGCCGTCCGGCAGATTCGTGATCGAGATCGGCGCCGACACGTACGCAGCCACCGCCGAGGGGTTCTCGCTCGAGATGGCCATCAGCGGCGGTGTCACGATGGTCGCCGATGTATCGGGCGCCGTGACGGGAACGGTCGTCGACACCGGCTCGACGATCGAGTTCGTGGAGACGATGTTCGACCTCGATGCCGATGTCACGATGGACGGCGCGGTGATGCCGAACGACACCGTGTTGGGAGCATTCCGCGAGACGTTCGGAACCGGCAGTCGCCCCTACGTGTGCGAGGGCTCGACGATGACGGTCACCTACGACACCCCGAGCGGCCCGGCCGTCGTCGTGTTCACACCCGCCTGACGTCGTCGCACGGTCACTTCCGCGAAGCGGCGTACTCGACGACCCGTTGAACGACGGCGTCGCTGGCCTTGGCGGTCGAGCCGCTGTCGAACGGAGGTTGCGGGTCGTACTCGATCATCAGCTGGGATGCTTCCGCTGCGGTGCGATCGACGAGGATCTCGACGAGGCGCAGGGCCATGTCGATCCCGCTCGACACCCCTGCCGCGGTGATGATCCGCTGATCGAGATGCTCGACCACGCGCTCACCGGTCGCAATGGCACCGTACTGGGTGAGGACATCGAGCGCTCCCCAGTGTGTGGTCGCCGTCAGACCGTCGAGCAGGCCGGCAGCGGCCAACACGAGTGAACCGGTGCACACCGAGGTCGTGTAGGTGGTGGTCGAGTGCGCAGCTCGCACCCAGTCGAGCACCCGCTCGTCGGTCATCAGCGCCCGCGTTCCGAACCCGCCCGGGAACACGACGATGTCGGGATTCGTCAGCTCCTCGAACGTAGCGTCGACCTCGATGCCGAGCATGCCGTTGTCGGAACGCACGACACCTCGTTCGTGGCCGATGAACGTGATGTCGAAGTGGGGGATGCGCTGGAGTACCTCGTATGGGCCGATGCCGTCGAGCGCCGTGAAGTTGGGGAACAGGGGAATCGCAATGCTGGTCACAGCGCCACCGTAGTGACTCGCGCATCGCCGGTCGTTCGGAGAACCGGTGAGAGGTGGGGGCGGGTAGCGTGCACGGCGTGGACGTACGCATCGGAGTGACCCAGGCCCCCCGCGAGATCAACATCGAGCTCGCCGAAGACGCCGACCGTGATGAACTGAAGTCGCGTGTCGAGGCCGCTCTCGCGGGCGCCGCCGATGTGCTGTGGATCACCGACAAGCGCGGCAAGGACGTGGCGATTCCGTCGGCCAAGATCGCCTACATCGAGCTCGGCTCCGCCGACGGCGACCGCAAAATCGGCTTCGGAGGCTGAACCTGGGCCCCGAGGGTCGGCCAGGGCTCCTGGATCTCGACCTGCTGTGGGTCACCGGGAAGGGAGGCGTCGGCAAAACGACGATCGCCGCCTCGATCGCGGAGGTTGCTGCCCGCCACGGCCGTCGCACGCTCGTGTGCGAGATGGACGCCAAGGGCGCACTCGCCAACGCGTTCGACGTCGGTGAGTTGAGGTTCGAGCCGACCGAGGTCAGTCCGGGTCTCCACGCGATGACCATGAGTACCGAGGACTCGCTGCGTGAGTACCTGCGACTGTTCGTGCGGATTCCGCTGCTCGGACGCATCGGTCCGCTCGCCTCGACCTTCGACTTCGTGGCCGACGCCGCACCGGGTGTCAAGGAGATCCTCGGCGTCGGAAAACTCTGCTACGAGGTGCGCGAGCAGCACTACGACCTGATCGTCGTCGATGCTGAGGCAAGCGGGCACATCGTCAGCCAGATCGGGGCGCCGAAGGTCATCGCCGATCTCGTCCAGGTCGGCCTGGTGCGCGACCAGACCCAGTGGATGCTCGACATCCTCGACGATCCGATGCGCACGGGCGTCGCCGTGGTGACCACGCCCGAAGAGATGCCGGTGACTGAGACAATCGACCTGCTCGGTCGGCTACGCGCCGAGACCGGCGCCCACGCCTCCGCAGTGATCGCCAACCGGGTGCTGCCCGCCATGTTCAACCGACGCGAGCAGGCGATCGTCGACCGGCTCGACGATGTACTGCCGCTGCTCGTCGACGCCGCCGGCGCAGCGGTGGCCACCGTCATCGACGCCGCCCGACTCACCGAGATGCGGCGCAGCACCGGAGCCGACCACCTCGACCGCTTGCGGCG
>DASQFE010000645.1:0-2027 GCA_035633295.1 Ilumatobacteraceae bacterium
TCGGTGTACAGGAACGTCGCATCCTGGTGGCACCCCACCTCGCCACCGATGCGCGGCTGCTTGAAGATGTACATCGATTGCAAAGCGAGGGCGTCAGCCAATCCGACGTCGGCGGCGACCTCGGCGAGGTCCGGATTGTAGGCGAAGCGCTCGAACTCGTCGTCGAGGTCGTGCTGGGCATGACCGATCTTGTTGATGCTCAGCTCCTTGGCCTGGCTCAGCTCGCCGTCGGGTCCGAACGCCTCCTCTTCGAAGAAGCACCAGGTACCCGACCCACTGGCCAGGAACTCGCCGTTGGAGATGCGTTCCGCTTCGTTGGTGGTGAACACGGATCGTTCGCCAGATGGTTGCCAGGCGTCGACGATCTCGAGGGCCCGGGCCCGCAGGCGTTGGCACGCATCGACCGACACGAAATCGGGCAGGACCAGGAACCCGTCACGTTGGTACGACTCGACCTGCTCGGAGCTCAGCACGCTGCGATCGTACCGCTACCGGCAAACGTCACGTTTGACCCGGCACCGTGTGACGGTAGGCGGGGTGGATCGTGTCGGCGACGATCTGGTGGCGGGTGCTCATCGGGGCGAACGATGCCATCATCGCGTTGACGGCGAGCTGCTCGGCTTCGGCGAGCGACAGGTCGTGTGCGATCGCCACGGCGAGGAGTTCGCTCGATGGGCGGACGTTGCTCATCAGGCGATTGTCGGTGTTCAGACCAACGCTGAAACCGGACCGAAGGAACGGCCCGACGGGGTGGTCGGCGATGCTCGGTACGGCGCTGATCTGCACGTTGCAGGTCGGCGCCATCTCGAGGTGGATCTGGTGGTCGAGTACGTACTGGGCGAGCGGGCCGAGGCCCAGGTCATCAGACGACCGCAACGGGTCGACGAGGCTCGTGTCGGCCCGTAACCGCACGCCGTGGCCGATGCGATGGGCGCCGTGGGCGAGCGCGTCGGAGATCAACTCGAGATCGGGTGGCTCGCTGGCATGGATCGTGATGTTCAAATGCGCAGCTCGGGCGAACGCCAGCGCCTCGGCTTGCAGCGACGGCGGGAAGCCGGTCTCGGCGCCGGCGAGATCGAAGGCGACCACCTTGTCGTCCCACGCGCGTAGGCGGTCGACGAGTCGGGCGATCTCCAACGAGCGATGCTCGGTGCGCATCGCGCAGCAGATCGCGTTGACGATGATCGTCCTGCCCGCTTCGGCGGCTGCCAACTCACCGCGCCGGAACCCGCTCGTGACCGCTTCGACCACGTCTTCCAAGGCAAGCCCCTGCTGTTGATGCAGCTCGGGCGCGAAGCGGACCTCGGCATACACGACGCCGTCGGCGGCCAGGTCGATTGCTGCTTCGTATGCGACGCGCTCGATCGAGTCCGCGGTCTGCATCACGGCGAGCGTGTGCTCGAAGGTGGCCAGGTACTGCAGCAGGTCGCCGGTCTCGGCGCCGCGTGTGAACCATGCCTGGAGATCGTCCGGGTCGGTCGTTGGCAGTGTCCAACCGATCGAGTCGGCGAGTTCCAGGATCGTGGCCACTCGCAGACCGCCGTCGAGGTGATCGTGCAGCAGCACCTTGGGCAGGCGCCGCGCCTGGTCGGGCGGGATCGTCGTCATCGGCGTCGCCCCGGGTGGGCTACTGCATCCCCTTGAACCAGGGGATGCCCTCTTCGGCGGGCGGTCTGAGACGTTGGGCCCCGATCGACACAGCGATCAGCGTGACGACGTACGGGGTGACGAACACAAGCTGGTTGTTCGGCGACTGCGCAACGAAGTAGGCCCACAGCGTGACCACCGCGAACACAGCGACCGTGCCGGCAGGGGCGTAGCTGCGCTCGACGAGCATCCAGAGCACGAGCAGCACGAGCGCAATCGCGGCGGCGAGCAAGAGGGTGCGGACGAGATCGCCCGGGTTCGTGCGAAATGTGATGCCCTGGGCATAGCCGAACAGGCCGGCGCCGATGGCGGTGCCGGCGGGCATCCAGTTGCCGAAGATCATCGTGGCAAGCCCGAGGAAGCCACGTCCGGCCACCTGG
>DASQFE010000646.1:0-6434 GCA_035633295.1 Ilumatobacteraceae bacterium
GTGAACCTCTTCCTCGGCGCCGGCATCTGGGGGGTGATCACGGCGCTCGCCGTCGGCGGGATCGTTCGTCGACGGCCCATCGGCTCCGACGCGGCGATCGGCGTGGTCACGACCGCTTCGTTCGCACTCGGGTTGGCGCTCGTCCAGCTCTACGGATCGCCGGGACGCAACGCCGACGCGCTCCTGTTCGGCAACGTGTTGGGCGTGACCAATGCTGATGTTTTCCTGATCGTCGGTGTTGCGCTCGCGACGGCCGCGGTGGTGTTCTTCTTCTATCGGCCGTTGCTCTTCACCACGTTCGACTCGCAGGTTGCCGCGGCGACTGGTGTGCGCACGGCGTGGATCGATGCGCTGTTGATGATCGTGCTGTCGGCGACGGTGCTGGCCACGATGAACGTGATGGGCGTGACGCTTATCGCCGCCACACTCGTGGTGCCGGCAGTCGTGGCCCGCATGCTCACCGACAGCTTCGGCAAGATGCTGGCGCTGTCGGCGGTGATCGGTGCGTTGAGCGGCTTCGTCGGCATGAACGCGAGCTATCACCTCGATGTGGCCTCGGGCCCGACGATCGTGCTCACGTCGGCGAGTTTCTTCGTTGTCGCCTACGTCTTCGGTGGCCGGTTCCGCCGCCGCGCCGGAACCGTGGCCCACGCCCACTGACCGTTACCGTGGTGTCTGACACCATCGGTAACAGTCAGGCGGCGCGAAGCGCGGCCACGACGGCGGCCCACCGGTCGGGGTCGCTCGCATACGGCGCGTAGAAGCTGATGCGCTGGATCACGTCGCCGTAACGGTGCGACAGTTCGGGGGCGATGCTCTCCGGCTCGCCGACGACGGCGAACGTGTTGAGGATCTCGTCGTCGATGAGGGTTCCCATCTTGGCCCACTCACCCTGCTTCGAGAGTGCGTTCAGCTCGTCTTGGAGGCCGCCCCAGCCGTGGATCTCGAGGACGTTGCGGTAGGCAGGCGTCGAGCCGTAGAACGCGATCTGCTGGCGGGTGGCCGTTGCTGCTGCTTCCAGCTCCTCGTCGTTGTTGCCCGTGACGACGAACGACGGGCCCATGATCTCGAAGCCCTCCATTGTCTGGCCCGCCTTGGCGCGCCCGCGTTCGAGGGCTGGGATCGTGACCTCTCGGAGGTACTTCTCGGTCGTGAAACCGTGGCACAGGAAGCCGTCGCAGACTTCGCCCGCGACCTCGGTCATCAACTCACCGACGCCCGCGAGGAACACTTTGGGTGGGCCGAATCCATCGAGTTCGTTCGCGTTCGGAGTGAAGAACGGGGTCATCAGTGTGTGGGTGTAGAAGTCCCCCCGGAAGTCGAGCTTCTCGCCGGTCAACCACGTGTTCCAGATGGCCCGCATCGCCAGCACCATCTCGCGCATGCGTGGCGCCGGGTGGCTCCACTCCATCGAGAACCGCTTCGTGATGTGCGGCTTGATCTGGCTCCCGAGGCCGAGGATGAAGCGCCCTCCCGAGTAAGCCTGGAGGTCCCACGCGGTGTTGGCGAGTGTCATCGGATTGCGGGCGAATGCCACGGCGATCGACGTTCCGAGCTCGAGCGTCTCGGTGTGTTCGGCTGCCAGCAACAGCGGGAGGAACGGGTCGTGCGAGGTCTCGGCGGTCCATGCGCCGGCGTAGCCGGCGGCCTCCACCTCCTTCGCGTTGGTCGCAACGTTGCGAAGGTCGGTTCCGATGTTGCCGTCGATCTTCATGCGACTCGACGCTAGACCACCGGTCTTTGCGGACCCGACCCCGAAAGACCGGCCCGGTCTGTTGGGGTCTGACCCCGAAAGACTGGGTCAGTCCTGGTCGCGGAGGAACTGTTGGATCTCGTCGGCGAGCTCGTCGCCTGAGCGCATCTCGAACGCCGGGCCTGGTGACACCTCGCCGTCGGTGGATGCGTCGTACATCTCCTCGAGCTGTCGCAGCATCGTTGCGTGGTCGGGGTTGTCGGCGATCGACGCATCGATCCGTTGTCGCTGGGGGCCGACAGCAGCGCGGAGATCGGCGGCCGCCACTTCGATGCCCGTCACTTCGGTCAGCCCATCGAGCAGTGCCACCGATGCTGCCGGGTAGGGCAGCGCCGACACGTAGTGCGGAACCTGTACCCAGATTCCGAGTGCCGGGATCTTGCACGCGTGCATGGCGTGCTCGAGCGCCGCTGCCATGCCGGCGGGAACATCGACGGAGCTGCGTGCGAACGTCACGTTCGCAAGGACCTCGGTCGACGGCGACGAACACGACAGACGCGGGGTGCGCGTATGCGGCGCAGCGAATGGGTAGGCGCCGAAGGCAACCATCTTCGTGACGCCGAGTTCGACCGCGATGTCGGAGATCGACCGGGCGAAGCGGTGCCAGGCCATGTCGGGTTCGGGGCCGGTCAGCACGAGGACGTCGCGCCCCGACGTTGATCGCCCGGAGCGCAGCTCGATCGTCGACCAGACGAGGTCGGTGTTGATGCCGTCACGAAGCTCCATGATCGGTCGACGGGCCCGATAGTCGATGAACGTGTCGTCGTCGAACCGCACGAGGGGGCTGGTCTCGCATTCCTTCGACAGCGCGTCGGCTGCCAGCGCCGCAGCGTTGGCAGCATCGATCCATCCGGTCAGCATGACGACGAGGATGGGCTCGTGGAGCATCGGCTCGTCGACGAGCCATTGGTATGCGCCGTCGTCGTTGTTGCGCTCCGATCGGTCGCTCATGGCAATGCATCCAAGTATCGCTCGGCTGTGGCGGCGGCCTGCTCCACCTGCAGCTTGAACGGCGCGAGCTCGTCAGGCGGGCGATCACCCAGCGCACCACCGAGGTACCGCGAGTAGACACCTTCGATGATGCAGGCCAGCTTCCAGAACGCGAACGCCACGTAGAAGTCGAGCTGTGAGAGATCGCGCCCGGACACCTCGGCGTAGCGCTCGGCCAGCTGCCGGCGATCCCAGAACCCGGGAGCCGACGTCGACGTGGCGCTCCATGCTCCCTCGCTGTCGTTCGGGCCGTTCCAGTACACCTGCAGCAAGCCGACGTCGGCGAGTGGATCGCCGAGCGTGCAGATTTCCCAGTCGAGCACCGCAACGACCTCGCCGTCGTTGCCGACCATGCAGTTGTCGAGGCGGTAGTCGCCGTGGACGATGGTGGCCGGGCCCTGCTCGGGGATGCGGGCCATGAGGCCCTCGTAGACGCGATCGACGGCAGCGAGCTCGCGGGTCTTGCCCTGGTTCCACTGGCCGTGCCAGCGCTTGAGTTGGCGTTCGATGTAGCCGTCGTGGCGACCGAGGTCGACTAGCCCGGCGGCGTCGAGATCGACAGCGTGGATCGTGGCCATCGTGTCGACGAGCGACCGGCTGGCAGTACTCCGGCTGGCTTCGTCGGGGAGTGCCGCCTCTGATGTACCTCGGTCGCGAAGTACGTGGCCGTCGACGAATCCCATGACGTAGAACGGCGCACCGTTGACGGCAAGGTCGTCGCAGAACCCCAACACCGGCGGCACCGGCACGGCGGAGGTCTGGAGGCCCGACAGGATGCGGTGCTCGCGGCTCATGTCGTGGGCGCTCGCCAGGACGTGACCGAGCGGGGGGCGACGCAACACCAGACGGGTGCCGTCGGATCCGGTGACCCTGAAGGTGAGGTTCGAGTGGCCACCGGCGATCACATCGAACGAGAACGGCCCGACCGCACCGTCGACGTTCGACGCCAGCCAGTTGGTGACGGCTCCGACATCGATTCCCGGCACGGCGTTCATGGCATCTCGCTCCCGATCATGTGGTGCCGAGGGTACTCATCCACCACCGGTAGCGTTGAGTCCATGGCAGCCATCGATGTCACCGACGAAACCTTCCAGACCGAGGTGATCGACAAGTCGGCGGAGGTCCCCGTTGTCGTCGACCTCTGGGCGCCCTGGTGTGGTCCCTGCAAGACCCTCGGGCCGATCATCGAGAAGGTCATCGACGAGACCGGCGGCAAGGTCGTGCTCGTGAAGGTGAACATCGATGAGAACCCCGGCCTGAGCCAGGCGTTCAAGGTGCAGTCGATCCCGGCCGTGTATGCGGTCAAAGACGGCGCCGTGGTCGATGGCTTCATGGGTTCGTACCCCGAGCACGCCGTCAAGGAGTTCATCGACGCCCTGCTTCCGACCGAGGAGGAGGTCGCCGTCGCCGAGTTGCTCGACGCAGGTGACGAGGGCAGCTTGCGGATCGCACTGTCGATGGAGCCGGCGAACGAGGACATCATCGTGGCGCTCGGCGAACTGCTCATCGCCGACGGCCGCAGCGACGAGGCACTTGCGCTGCTGGAGCGGATCCCGGAGTCGGATCGCACCCGTCATGTTGCGGCGCTCGCCCGCGTCGGCGACGCGCCACAGGATGACTACGACGAGCAGCTCACTGCGCTGCTCGACCAGGTGAAGACCGACGACGATGCCCGCCAGAAGTACGTCGACCTGCTCGAGCTGATGGGTCCGCACGACCCGCGCACGGCCGACTACCGCCGGCTACTCACCTCGCGTCTGTACTGACCATCGAGCCAGCCGACCTGCGGCGTTCGAAGAACGCGGTGAGTCGCTTCTGGAAAGCGGCAACGACGTCGGCATAAGCGGTTCGAAGGTCGGCGCTCGACCGGCTCGGATCGAGTGCTTCGGGCAGCTGCGGCTCGGTTCGCAGGAAGCGTTGGCATGCAGCCAAGTGCACGAATGTGTCGGCGAGTGCCGAGTCGCCCGGATCGTTGCCCAACTTCTCGGCGGTGGAGTGCAGTGCAACCACGAGCGAGTGCGCCGCTTCGTCGATCGCGTCGAGATCCCAGAGTCGTCGCACCAGGGTCGCATCGTCGCCGGACACCAGCGGCCCACGCGTCATCAGTGCGTCAGGCAGGTCGGCCACGACCTCGATGTTGGCGGGCCGCAACCAGGTGTCAGGGCGCAGTTCGCCCAGTCGGGCGCCTGCTGCACGCAATCGGAACGCTCGCCGATCGGCGACTGAACGGCGGTCGGCGAGTACCGCGACGAACCACCAGGTGCCGTCCCACGTGGTGGGGCGCGCTGCTCGTCCGGCGTCCTGTTGCAACTGGCGTTCGAGGAGCCGGCCGCTCAATCGGTAGACGCCGTTGTCGTTGACGAGTTCGCCCCGCGTCACCATGCGCGACAGCGCCGTGCGCGCCGTGCCGGCGGTGATCTCGAACAGCGACGTGAAATCGAGGAGTCGGCTCACGGGCATCGACGGTGGATGGGTCCCGAGCAACACCGAGAGCACGATCGAGCGCGGGGTGAGCGGATCGAGCTCGACACTCACGTTCGTACGCTCGTTGATCACAGTGATCGGAGACTGTAACATGGCGTCATGACGCAGATGGCGAGCCCGCCGGCCCAGCGCACGATGGTCCCTCCCGCCGAGGCGCTGCCCGATGTGCTGCCCACCGATCGCCTCACCGAGCGCGGCAAGCCTCGCCCGCCGCTGCGCAACGACTTGCGTCGCATCTCCAACTCCCGCAACGCCGTTGCCGTGGCCAGCACCTTGCTGCAGTCGTTCGGTGTCGTAATCGCTGCTGCGTGGATCAACACCTGGTGGTCGTACCTGTTGGCGTTCGTCCTCATGGTTCGTGGGCACGTCTGTCTGAACATCCTCGCCCACGAAGCGGCGCACCGATTGCTGTTCACCAAGCGGGGGCTCAACGACGGTGTCGGTCGCTGGCTCCTGGCGTATCCGACGTACCAGGCAATGCTGGCGTACCGCCGGGCACACTTCGCCCATCACCGCGACGAGATGGGCCCTGACGAGCCCGACCTCGGGCTCTACTCCGGGTACCCGATCTCACGCGATTCGTGGCATCGCAAGCTCCGCCGAGACGCGACCGGCAACAGTGCGTCGAAGAACTTCCGATCCCTCTACCACGCCCTGCGACGCGGGCAGACCGAGGCGCGCGAGATCGTGCTCGTGCAGGTGCTCATGCTCGGCACGTCGATCGTGTTCATGCGCCCGATGGCGTACGTCGTGTGGATCCTGTCGTGGTCGACGTTGTGGAAGGTGTCGAATCGGCTTCGCGCCATCGCCGAGCACGGGGGGATGGTCCGCTCGAAGGACCGTCGTCTCACCACGCACGTCATCCGCCAAAGTCGCCTCGCTCGCTACTGGATGGTGCCGTACAACACCGGGTGGCACCTCGCCCACCACGTCGACATGGGCGTGCCCTGGTACAACCTGCCCGAGCTCCACCGAGAACTCGTCGCTTCGGGATGGGTGACCGAGGCCATCGAGTACCCGAGCTATCGAGCCTTCTGGCGCGCCGCCGCGTCCGGTTGAGACGCGGCGGTTGAGACGCGGCGGTTGAGTCGGGGCGATGCAGCGATAGGTTCGCAGTACCGACTTCCTCCTGATGACGTTGCGCAGTGCGCATCTTCCGGTCGAGGAGGTCGAACGTGGAACCCCTGGCGAGACCCGCGAGTTCGTA
>DASQFE010000647.1:0-2318 GCA_035633295.1 Ilumatobacteraceae bacterium
GGGTTCCTCGACGGCGATGCCCGAGTCGTCACGTGGATCCTGGGGGTTCTGATCGTGATCTACTCGACCATTCGGGCCGGCGGCAGCGAGTGGATCATCCGTGCCGGTCACTTCGCCGAACGCCATGCCCTGATCATCATCGTGGCGCTCGGCGAGGTCATCGTCGCGATCGGCAATTCCGTGGTGATTCCCCTCGACGAACCCGGCGGCTTCCCAGCTCAGGCTGTGGTCGCGCTCGTCGCTGCCGGCGTCTTCGCCGGCCTGCTCTGGTGGGCCTACTTCGATCGGGTACAACCGGCGTTCGAGCACCGCACCGAGGAGACCCAACCGTCCGAGCGCGGCAAGTTCGCCCGCGACATCTACACCTATGCCCACGCGCCCATCGTCGCCGGCGTGATTCTGTCGGCGGTGGCGATGGAGGAGATGACGCTTTACCCGACCGACCCGCTGCCGGCGGCGTTCAGAGCCATGGGTGCTGCGGGCATCCTGCTCTACTTCGGCGGGGTGGGCGTCGCGGTGTACCGCTCGTTCGCGACGATCGCCCGCGAGCGTTTCATCGCCGTTGCCGTGATCATCGTGCTGATGGGTGTCGGCAACGACGTCAACGGCGTCGTCCTGCTCGTCGGCATCGATCTGATCCTGCTCGCCACCTTGATCTTCGAGCACCGGCGCATCGAGGGCGGGCCGTCGAGTCCGGGCGACGCCTCGGTGCACGGAGCGTCGGCCCACGGACCGTCAGCCGACGACGGTCGGCTCGATGGCGAGGCTGCGCACTAGCCACTGGAACATGCGCCAGCCCGTCGGTGGGGGTGCCATCGACTCGGCCGCGAGCGCCGCCGCCTCATCTGAGATCGCTTTGCCGCTCGGTGCTTTCACGTGGACCTCGGCGACACGCTCGGCCAGCACGAACCATCCGACAGCCTCTTCGACCGACCCGCCGACGGTGATCACACCGTGGTTGCGCAAGATGCACAACTTGGTGTCGCCGAGCGCCGCTGCGATCCGCTTGCCGCCGTCGTAGGACAGCACCTCGACCTCCTCGTCGTCGAACAACGCTTGGTCAAAGACGAAGGCGCACGATTCTTGGCTGATCGCACGGAAGGGCTCGACGTTCGCCGACCACGGCGTGCCGAAACCGGTGTGGGTGTGCGCGGCACTCACGGCATCAGGGCGGGCAGCGAGGACCGGAGCGTGGATGTTGTAGCCAGCGGTGTTGACGGCGCCAGTCGGGTTGCCGTCGGCGTCCATCACCCTGCCATCGGGGCCGACGAGGACAAGCTGATCGACAGTGGCCCCACCGAAGGGAACGCCCCAGTCGAGCAGCCAGAAGTGGTCGGTCAGGATCGGGTCACGGGCCGACACGTGGCCGTCGCCGAGTTGCCCCCAGCGCATCGAAGCGAACACGCGGTAACCGAGCGCGCACATCCGTTTTCGGTGTGCCCGTTCCGCTTCCGGTGTCCGAACGGCATCGAACGGCTCGACTCCAGGAAACGTCGGGTACGGCGACTCGCTCATGACCCGATCGTAGAGCGTCACTCGACCACGACGTTCTCGGTTTGCGTTGCAGTTTGGTTGGGACGGGCCAATGGAACTGTCACGCAAACCGGGTTTCGGGTTCGATCACTCGGCGGGAGGGCGCAGCTAGCCTCGCTGCGATGGCACGGCTGATCGGCAACTTGCGCTACCTCGTCATCGTTGCCGTCATCGGCATCGCGATCCAGGCCATTGCGACGTTCGGCTGGGCCGTGTGGATCACCGTCGACTTCGTCTACGACCTTCTCAGCAGCAGCGCATGGCAACAGGACGACACCGTCGTCGAACTCCTTCAGGTGCTCGACCTGTACCTGATCGGCACGGTGCTGATCATCACTGCGATCGGGCTCTACGAGCTGTTCATCAGTGAGGTGCAGTTGCCCGCATGGCTGGTCATCCGCAGTCTGTCCGACCTGAAGACCAAGATCGTCGAGGTCATCGTTCTGGTGATCGGCATCAAGTTCGTCGAGAAACTGGTCACGGCCAAAGAGCCGATCGACGTGCTCTGGTACGGCCTCGGATCGGCTGCCGTGATGGCCGTCCTGATCGGCTGGAACACCCTGAAGTCGCCGAGTGGCAAGTGAGTCGCATCATCTAGAGTCATGACGTGATCTGCATTCCCCTTCACCTCGTCCGCACCGCCACCCGCTGCCTCGTCGCCGTTGGGCTCCTGCTTCTGCTCGTCGTGCCACTTGCTCCGACGGGAACCGCGTCGGCCCAGGAGGGCGGCTGGGTCCTCACGTCGTTTTGCACCCCCACCGAGTCGTATCCCGCGTTTCGCCAGT
>DASQFE010000648.1:0-19286 GCA_035633295.1 Ilumatobacteraceae bacterium
GGTGCTTCCGACGTTCGGCAACGTGGCGCAGACCTTTCACATGACCGAACCACCGACGGTGAAGTTTCCCGGCATCGACATCGAGCTCTCCAAGGTGTTGCACGCGAGCGAGGCGATCACCGTCCCCGGTCCGATCCCGCCTTCGGGCACCGGGCGGGCCGTCACGCGGTTCACCGAGATCTGGGACAAGGGCAAGGCTGCGGTCATCTGGTCCGAGACCACGGTCACCACACCGGACGGCGCGCCGCTGTGGACACAGAAGCGGTCGATCTACGCCCGCGGCGAAGGCGGCTTCGGCGGCGAGCGCGGCCCCTCCACGTCGGCGCAGCCACCGGACCGCGCACCCGACTTCGAACTGTCGATACCCACGCTGCCTCAACAAGCGCTGCTGTATCGCCTGTGCGGGGACCGCAACCCACTGCATTCGGATCCCGAGTTCGCTTCTGCCGCGAGGTTTCCCAAGCCGATCCTGCACGGGCTGTGCACCTACGGCATCGGCGCGAAGGCACTCGTCGACCAATTCCTCGACGGTGACGTCTCTCGCGTCGGCTCGTACGGTGCCCGTTTCTCGGGGGTCTTGTACCCCGGCGAAACGCTGAAGGCGAGCGTCTGGAAGGACGGCGGCACGCTGCTGGCCGTTCTCACTGCTCCTACCCGCGACGACGCAGTCGTGCTCTCGGGTGTGGAGCTGACTCCCGTGTAAGCCGCAATCGAGCGGGGTACCGGGCGGCGCGCTGGTACGCCTTCCACGCAACAACCCCGACCACGAGGGCGATGGTCGTTGCGAGGGCCAGCCGTAGATCGTGGAGCAAGCCCGATCCGTTGGCGCCCGGACTGGAGCCAGAGCTGGAACTGGCACTGGCCGCAACAGAGGAATCGCCGAACAGAGACTCGCCCCACTCCATGAAGTCAAAGGTCAGGGGTTGGGTCAGATAGATCCAGAGCGAGGCGCTGGCCAGCAAGGCGGTGAGTCGCCGCAGCGCAACGGGCACCGGTACCCGGGTGACCCAGATGAGCAGCACAAGCCCACCGACGATGACCAGTTTCCGTCCCCCTTCGGCGTCGAAGAATCCTGGAAGCAGGGCCCCGCACACGGCGGCGACGGTCAACAGCAGGCGCTGGCCAACCCGGGGCGCGCGCGCAGCTGCCCACCCGACTGCGAACAACCACACCGTCGTCTGCGGGCGATACGGCTCCATCGGGGCCGGGCCGACGAAGACGTGGAACCGCAACACCAGGCAGAGAGCAAGAACGGCGACGGCGAATCCGAACGGCCGTGCGCGTTCGAGGCGACGGACGGTTGGGATCGAGAACAGCGCCGCGCACAGAACGAGGCTGAGCACGAGAACCTCGATGAACCAGTAGTTCAGGCGCGGATCCCAGCCATCGGGCCCGAGGACCCAGTCGTCGGGTCCGAACAGGTGCTCGATGAGGAGCAGGTTCCAAATGTCGTACTCACGGGTCACCATGTAGGCGACGGCGATCACCAACGTCGAGGGCACGACGATGCGCGTGATCGACCGAAATAGCGGACGAATACGCCCACTCGATGCGATGGCGTTGAGTTGGAATCGGGCGAAGCTGTAGCCAGCGACGGCAAGCAGGATGTGCGCTCCGCCCCACACCTGGACGAGTCCGACGTGATTGGCACAGACCAGCACTATCGCCACGGCACGCACGACGACACTCGTCTCCATCCAGCGAAATGGGCCACGCGGCCTGCCGCGCGTTCCACCCTCGAGTTCGGCGACGCTGCTCAGATGCCAATCTGCCGGAAGCACACCGACCAGCCGTTCGAGTCGTTGCGAGGTTTCGACGAAGGACAGTGAATCGCCGCCAAGGCTGACGAAGGTATCCGTGTCCGCTACCCGTTCGACCTCCAGGATCTCGCCGTACAGCGCGTGCACACCGCCAAACCTCGGCGTCGGTCTCGCCGCCATGTCGGTCGGCCCGGCCGCGGACCGCACCACCTCGGCGTAATCGGGTTTTCCGTTGGCGTGTCGTGGCAAATCGTCGAAGACCACGGTGCGCACCGCCGCGGCGGGTAGACCGACCTTCGAGCAGATGACCGCGGCCACGTCGTCGGGCGTGCTCCTCGCCACCCCGACCAGCAGTCGGGTGTCGTCGCCAGTGCACAGCGCCTGAATTCCGTCCGAGCTCAGTCCATCCTCGAGCTGATCGAGATCGATGCGAAGGCCGAACAGCTTCAGGAAGCGGCTGCGTCGTCCCATGATCTCGTACAGGCCGTCGTGACGGCGACGGGCCAGATCACCGGTATGCAGGTGATCGATGGTGCGCCCAAGGGCGAAGTCCGCAGGAGAGCTGGCGTAGCCGAGCATGACGTTCGGACCGTGGTAGATCAGCTCGCCGTCGTCGATGGTGAACCGCCCACCGGGGATCGGAACCCCCACGGCCCGTGGAGCATCGAGCACACGGTCGACGGGCAGGTACGCCATTCGTGCGGTGGCCTCGGCCTGTCCGTACATGACGACGAGATCCCAACCCCTGAGCCGTCCGAGTTCCGCGTACCGCTGCACCCGATCGACGGCCAGCTTGCCGCCCGCCTGGGTGACGTAACGCAAGCTGGGCAGGTCGAGATCTGCAAAACCGACATGGTCGAGCAGGTCGAATGTGTACGGAACACCAGCGAACGCGGTCGCCCGAGCTGTGCGCGCAAGGGTCCAGAAGCCGGGGTCCACAACGGAAAGCTCGGTCACGATGACGGCCGCGCCTTGGGTCAGATGACTGTGCAGGACGGACAGCCCGTAGCAGTACGACAACGGCAGCGATGTCATCGCGCGGTCGGTGCCCCTGATGCCGAGATACTCGGAGATCGACTTCGCGTTGCTGTCCAGATTCTCGTAGCTGAGCCGCACCAATTTCGGCGAGCCGGTCGACCCCGACGTCGACGACAACAGGGCCAGCTCGGGATGAAGCTGGTGCCGTGTGCCTACTCGGCGTTCGATCAGCCGCCAACCATCGTCGGGGTACCAACCCGCTACGAAGTCGGGGTCGTATGTCTGCGTGAGCGACTCTCGCGTCGCCGCATCGGAGGCAATCAGCACCACGTGTCCAGCTCGCAACGCCGCCAGATAGCTCACGATCGCCGATACGGTGTTCTGTAGCTCGATCACGACCAGACGACGCGTAGAACCGACCCGCTCCATCTCCGCGCCGACTCGCCCGGTGAGTTCGCGGTAGGTGATCGTCAACCGATCCGTGATCAAGGCCGGACGGTCGTCGTATCCATCCCAACGCTTGAGGAAGTCCAAGCATGGAGAAGGGCTTGGACTCGGCATCGTCACCCCCGCCACGTCACCCCCGCCACATTTCTTCACGCGAAGCTTCGATTCTGCCAAGGTCTGGCCGAATACTCCATAGCCAAGCAACGTAAGTACAATTTGCCATATCGAGCCCGGCTCGATCCTTCATCAACCCGAATGACATCCTGGACTGTGGTGAATGGCAACGCCACCGCCGACGGTGTCGACTAAGCTATGCCCGTGGGCAGCGAACGAATCGCGCGACACGGTGACCCGCTGTTCGATGCGATCGTCGTCGGATCGGGGGCGGCCGGCTCCTGGGCTGTCAAGGAACTGACCGAGGGCGGTTTGAACACCGTCCTGCTCGAGGCGGGCAGGAATCTGGACATCCCGCAAGACTTTCCCTCCGATGCAACGGTCGGCGCGGTGGGGATGAAGGGCCGCGCCAGAGCGGCGCTACACGGCCAGCTCGTTCAGGCCCAGTGCGCAGCATTCTTCGAGACGACCAAGCAGTTCTACGTCAACGACAGAGCGAACCCCTATACGACACCGCGAGGAAAGCCATTCCTGTGGTACCGGGGGCGGCAACTCGGTGGTCGTCTTCACACGTGGTCGAGACACGTACCCAGGATGTCGAATTACCAGTTCAAGGCCGCGACCACGAGCGGACGTGGAATCGACTGGCCGCTGTCCTATGACGACTTGGCACCGTACTACGACATCGTCGAGCGGACCCTCGGCGTCCACGGCAAAGCCGCAGACATCGCTAACTGCCCCGATGGTCGATTCATCGGCCCTGCCAAGACCACACGGATCGAAGAAGCCTTCCTCGACAACGTCCACGAGCAGCTTCCCCGGGTCCGAGTGACCTACGGGAGGACCGTCAAATACGACCACGAAAGAATTCCACTTCCCCTGCGGCTCGCCATGGAGACCGGACTCCTCGACATTCGGACAGACGCCGTCGTGAGTCGGCTGCTGACCGACCCTCGGTCGGGAAGGGCAACCGGGGTTGAGTACATCGATCGAACGACGATGAACACGCACGCGGCGTACGGCAGGGTCGTCGTCCTCTGCGCATCGGCAATCGAGAGCGTGCGAATTCTGTTGAACTCCACGTCCACGAGACACCCGTCGGGCGTCGGTGGATCGTCGGGCCAACTCGGCCACTATCTGTGCGATCACGTGACGTATGCGCAGACCGGCAACGTGGCCGAAGAAGATGCCGAGCCCTCCCCCGCCGAAGACGGATTCGACTTTGCGGCAACGGGTCTCTACATCCCCAGTTTCTGCGAACAGGAATCGACGAACTTCCCCGGCGGGTACGGAATTCAAATCGGGATAGGCCGGGGCAAACCGTCATGGAGCATGTTCGCGCTTGGGGAGATGCAGCCGCGATACGAGAACCGATTGTCACTGGACCCGACGAAGAAGGACGCATGGGGCATCCCGGCTGCAAGGATCGAGTGCAGTCATTCCGAGGCCGAGGTCAACATGGTCGGGCACATGCGGCAGACGCTTCCCGAGATCGCCGCCGCGGGCGGACTGAAGGTCGACCCCAACCTCAGTCTCGGACGAGGAAACGTCGTCTTCCGGATGCTGCGACCCCGTGTCTTCGCGGACTACGGCGCGTACTGGCCCGGCGCGGCCATCCACGAGAGCGGCGGTGCGCGCATGGGCGACAACCCCGAGGACTCGGTTCTCAATCCGTTGTGCCAGTGCTGGGATGCCGACAATGTGTTCGTCACCGATGGGGCGTGCTTCGTGTCGACCGGGTTTCAGAATCACACGCTCACGATGATGGCCCTCACGGTTAGAACATGTCAGTTCATCGCTCGCGAGTTCCTGCAGAGGTGAACCACGTCGTTACGGCAAGGTCCCCGCAACGCCACTCTATGATCGATCCGTGACACTAGACCGAAGGACGGCGCTGTTGGCCTTCGCACGTGTCTGGGCGTATCCGTTGTGGCGCAGCGTCATCCGGTCGAAAGCGGCGGATGACGTCATCGCTGACATCGATTTTTGGATGATCTGCATCGGCGAGCCCGAGCTCCTTGCACTCGACCGCTACTCACGATTTGCCTATCTGAGTGGTGCATTGACCGAATTCCGCACGCTAGTGCATTACCGACTCCGGTCGTCCCCATGGCCGGTGCGGTTCCTGGTGGCCAAGATTTATCGTCCGTCTGTCACGCTGACCCTCGAAGCCGATCGGATAGGCCCCGCACTATTCATCCAGCACGGTGTCGGCACCGTCGTCACCGCGGAGTCGATTGGTTCGCACTGCTGGATAAATCAGCAGGTCACCATCGGCTACACCGCAAAGGGCAGACCGACGCTGCAGGACCGAGTCCGAGTCGGGGCCGGGGCAGTCGTCATCGGCCCGATAACCCTGCACGACGGCGCGACAGTCGGCGCGAACGCAACGGTCATCGACGATGTGGCGGCAGGGGTCACCGTGGTGGCTCCGACGGCAACAATCCTTCTCCGACCAGAGGACGGCGACGCACCAGCCTAGGTACCCAGAGCAGGTCTGGAAGGACCTGCGCTGCGAAGATTGCCAACGCAGAGGCGTATACCACCCCCACCGCGCCGAATCGCGTCGCCGCAGCGCAGCCGAGACCAACGCTGATCACGGCCATCGCCACCGCCCACAGCGCTTGCCACCGCGCTTCGCGAGGCGCCGTCAGCAGCACCATGGTCGGCAGGTGTAAGGCCTGCGCCAGCAGCAGGGCGCCGAATGCCATTGCGAGCCCCGATGATACGTCGATCCTTCCTCCCGACAGCACCGTTGCCGCCCATGGCCCCAAGAGCACCAGGCACAGGGCGCCCACTGCGCCCACCGCGCCGAAGATGCCGATGAGTCGCCACCACATTCGAACGGTCACTTCGGCTTCTTCGCGCCTCTTGACGAATATCGGCCAGTACGCCAGCGCGGCGGTGGACAGTACCTGCCAGCAGATTCCGTACAGCTGCGCCGTCAAGGCGTAACGCGACAACTCCGCGGGTGTCGAAAGATGTGCGAGAAGCACCCGACCGGCCTGCGAGCCAATCGGCAGACCGACTCCCACCACGAAGAGCCACATGCTGCCGGCAAGCAACCGGGACCGCGATCGAGCAGGCGACACTCGGGAAAACGCCGACCACCCCAGGCCGGAAAGCCGCAGCGCCAACCCGGTGCCGACCATCTGACCGATGAGCAGACCGCCCAAAGGCGAAACCGCATACCAGATTCCGCTGGCATCGACCGCGTACAGCAGCATGGTCAACCCGAGACCGAACGCCGGACAGCTCATCAACACCAACGTGGCCAACGGATTGCGGTCGATACCGACCAAGATGCGAGGCCCGAGGCCGGCCGGAAGCGTGAGGGCGAACAGACACGCTGCGACGGTGATGGCCCAGCGATCCGCGGGGCCGCTGACGAGGCCCACGACAGAGCTCCAGCCGTCGAGCCCCATGACGCACAGTGCGATCGCGATCAAAACACCTGCGACACCAAACAATACGCGGTAAGCACGACGGATGACGTCGACAGCGCTGCGGTCCCGGTGTTCTCCGACCAGCATCGCGCTGGCACTGATCACAGTGGCACCGATGCCGAGATCAGCGAACGGAAAGAGCAGTGTAATGGTCGCGACGAGGGAGACCAGACCGAATACTGCTTCGCCGGTCTCCCTGACGATGATCGCCGTGTTCGCCAGACCCAGCAGTGCCACCACCGGTGTGCCCAGGACGCGGTAGAGCGGGCCGTAGAACAGCGCTCGACGCTCCTCGGGAGCGAGGTGACTTTGGTTGGTGCTCATCGCCGAATGGCCGGTGCTGCACCGCGCACGACGATCCTGGCCGCATTCATCGCGGCGTAGGCGAGCGCGAACGGACCGGGCCGACCGTGTCGTAAGGCCGCCGACACCGCGCGCCGCACCCCGTCGAGGGACCGCGCCGACACCGCCGCGCTGACCGGACTGGTACACAAATAGTCGCCGAGAAGGCGTGGTGACTCTGAGCCCAAGTACTGCAATCCCCACTGCACGTAGGCGTCAGTACGGTCGGACGGGTCACGAGACACGGAGCCGCCGTGGACGTTGTAGATGGTGAGTGCCTCGGGCAGTTGAAACACGCGCAGCCCCGGGATCGCGCGCTGCACCCTGATCAGCCAACTCGGCTCATCATGCGGAACATCCGCAACACCGCCCCACGGAATCGAACGGCCCAGCGCGGTCGGGAAGCACAGCGTGGAGGTCTGCAGATTGGCGTTGCCGAAGCCCAGCCGATCGAAGCGGAATAAATACTCCGCCACCGACTCTCCCGGTTCGATCAGCCGGCGCGGCCACATCCGTCGGCGAGTGCCAGGGCCAAGCACCAACATCCGCGACGACACGATCCAATGGTCGTCTTCGGCGGAGTCGGCGACCGAGAGCTGGCTGGCCAGTTTGGTCGGCAACCACATGTCGTCGTCATCGAGCAGCGCGATAACCGTACCGCGCGCCGCCTCGATGCCCAGCTGCCTGCTCAGGGCGGGGTTGCCGTCGACAGCCGACGTCAACGATCGAATCCGGCCGTCGGCGGGGAGGATCGTCTGCACGCCCGCCGCGGCGACGACGATGATCTCGTCAACCGGGTAGGTCTGGTCGAGAACGGACTGCACCGCAGCCCGGAGGGTCGGCCGCCCCATCGTGGCGATCACCGCACTCACGCTCGGCTTCATCGCGCGATCGATGACTCAGATCGCGGCGCCCGAAAGTGCGTGGCCGAGAACAACAACGCGATACAGGCGAACGTGGGGATCATGTTGAACTGCCACGGCCCGTACATCAGGTCCCAGATCCCCTGCAGCGCCACCGTCAGACCGAGCGGTGCCCACCGGTCGAGCCGTCTGAAATTCCAGACGATCCCGAGACAGGCCACCACCAGGAAGGCGGGCAGAAGTACGGCCAACACGCCGCCTTCGGCCCACGAGCCCAGCAGAATCGAGTGTGTCGCCGAGTAATTCGACGCCGGCAATATCCAAGCCATGTCGAATGGGAAGGTCGGGCTGAACCCCATCCGAATCGCTAGATGCTGCGCGTGGGTGTACACGTCCGGCGTCAGATTCAAAGCGCTGCCCCAACCCAGAAACGGGCGCTCGAGGATCGCAGTGATCGTCATCGGCGGTTCGGTCCGGCCGGCCAACAGCAAAGGCACGTGCACGGCGTCCTGATCGATCGTCTTGCGCTGCAGTGCAGCGCCGAACAGTCCGGCTCGCGCAGCTACGGGCATCACGTAGGAGAAGACCAGTCCCACGACGATGATCCCGACGAACTGCCATCCACGCCGAACCCGAGAACCGAGCAGCAGGCTGATGAACAGGGTGGCCGATGCCAGGATGCAGACGAGCGCGTGGGCGCGGTAATTCAGTCCGAGGCTCGCCAGTCCGAGCGCCCCCAGCGCCGCGGGCTGGACCAGAGCAGGCACCCGAGCCATCGTCAGTCCGAAGATCATGAGGATAGTCACCGCGGAGGCGATTCCGTATTTCCACAAGTCGGGGAAGCTCCCCGTGTTGGTGAGTTCGATGCCCGACACCGCGAAGAAGATGACCGTGCCGACGGCAAGTCCCGCCAGAGCGGCCGCAATGGCGTCGACGGCGCCGTCGGTGAGCACCGTCAATCCCATCAGGTACAGCCCAAAGGCGGCGGGTGCGACGGCGTTCGGCCACAACACGCTCACATCGTTCAACAGACACGACGCGAGGAAGGAAATCCAGCCAAGGGCTGCCAGCACCAACGGCACCAGCTCGACGCCCCGGTGCGTCATGAGCAGCCAACCCGGGACGATCAGCAGACAGAGTGCCGCCAGCGCGGTGACGGTGACATTCGCGATCTGGATGCAGGAGATCGCCGCGATCAAGAAGACCGCAACGTGCCCGAGTACGACGGGGCGCGCCCGGCGCCTCTCCGGCAGTATGCCTACCGGTGTGAACCCGGTATCCACCAAGCCACCACCTCACCGTTGAACTTCGCGCCCACAGCGAACGATAGCTGCTTGTGCGGGTTTATGATAATGGGCGTAGTCTGACTACGATTATTACGGTCCTGCCTATTTGCTAGCGGAGGTATAAGTGTCGGGCACACGATCCCACCGATCGCTGGCTGCACGGCGTGGCAGGTCCTATGACAAGGGCCGCGGAATCGCCGTGCAAATGCTCTGGGTGGCAATGTCGACATTGATCTTCACCCAAGTATGGTGCCCGAACCGGTTACGGTGCGCGATTCTGCGATGGTTCGGCGCAAAGCTCGGCAAAAACGTCTTGATTAGGCACCGAGTGACGGTTCAGTGGCCGTGGAAGCTCTCCATTGGAGACAACTCCTGGATCGGGACGGGCGCCGAGTTGTGCAACCTCGACGACATCGTCATCGGCTCGGATGTGTGCATCTCACAGCACGTGTTCCTGTGTGCGGGCAGTCACGACCGATCATCTCCGACATTCGAGTTCGACAACGGGCCGATCGTCATCGAGAACGGTGCCTGGGTCTGCGCCCGCAGCACCGTGCTTCGCGGTGTCACCATCGGCGCCAATTCGGTCATCGGGGCGACGTCGTTGATCGCCGGCGACATTCCGCCGAATTCGCTCGTCCGGCCTGCCCCGCCGAGTGTCAGTCAGATCTGATGACATGCACATACTGCAGGTGGTGACGCTGTTCTGCCCCGACGGGGCCTACGGCGGACCGGCACGCGTCGCGCTCAACCAGGGTGCTGAACTGATCAGCCGCGGCCACGACGTGACCGTGATCGGCGCCGCACTGGGCTATGGCGAGCTGCCCACCGAACTGAACGGCGTACCGGTCGAGTTGTTTGCAGCCAAGAAGGTCGTCCCCCGAACTGGCTTCGCGGGTATCGCCGCTCCCGGCCTCGGAAGGTGGCTTCGTAGCACCTGGGCCAGATTCGACGTCACACACATCCACTTCGGCCGTGACCTCGTCGCCCTCCCGGTGGCGGCGACCGCACGCCGGCGCGGGATTCCCTACGTCCTGCAGACACACGGGATGGTGGTGCCGTCGAACCACCCCCTGGCCGCACCGCTGGACGCGGTGTGCACTCGTAAGGTTCTGCGCGACGCACGAGCGGTGTTCCATCTCGACTCGAAGGAGCGTCAACAGCTCGTCGACGTCGCGGGTCCCGGCCTTCGACTCGTAGAGCTGAACAACGGCGTGCCTCACTATCCCGCCGCCGTGCCGCCAGCCGGGTGCCCGGAGGTTCTGTTCGCGGCCAGGATGCATCCCAGGAAACGTCCCGTCGCGTTCGTCCAAATGGCCAGGAAATTGCTCGAGGGAGGCATCGACGCCCGCTTTGCGCTGGTCGGCCACGACGAGGGCGAGGGGGCCGCCGTGCGGGCCGCGATCAAGGGGCAACCGCGCATCACGTGGGAAGGCGCGCTGGCACCCGAAGACATCCCCGCGCGGATGGCCGTCGCGCAGGTGTATGTGCTGCCGTCAGTTCAAGAACCGCACCCCATGTCGGTGCTCGAGGCGATGTCAGTCGGCCTGCCCGTCGTCGTCACCAATGAATGTGGCCTTGCGCCTCTGGTCGAACGGTCCCGCGGTGGCATCGTCACGACCCCCGCAGTACCGGCATTGGTGGCAGCCGTCGACTCGATTCTCGGAGATCAAGCCGAGGCACGGTCGATGGGCGAGCGGGGAAGACGGGCAGTACTCGCCCATTTCGGCATGCGGGCTGTCGGTGACCGACTGCTGTCGTCATACGACGCAGTCACGGACGGTCGACAATGACCTGGATGGCCGGTACCCAACGGACGGTCCTTCGGGTGCTGATCGCACTCCTTCTCGTCGGCGAACTGGCCTTGGCCTCGGTGCTCTTCCGCTCGCCGACGGCACCGCCCAAGCCGCCCCTGTCCATAGCCGTAATTGGCGATCAGAACACCGCCGGGATCAAGAACCGGGTAGTGTGGCCGACTTTGATGGCTGCAAGAACCGGTTGGTCCGTGTCGAACTACGCGCTTCCCGAAGCGGGATTTGCCGCGGACGGAATGGGCGGACAGGCCTTCAGTTATCAGGTGGACCGCGCGCAAGCGGGACACCCGCAGGTCATTCTGCTAGCCACCGGCACCGCCGACGCATCGTTGTCTGAGATGGAGGCGGTCACCATAGGGGCGACCAACGCGATGGACAAAGTCATCCGCGGTGGCGAGCAAGTGGCTGTGATCGGCCCGATGTGGTACGAGACACCGATTCCGGACGCGGTGTGGCGGGTCAACGATGCCGTCCAGAAGGCTGCCGCTCGAGCCGCCCTCCCGTTCTTCAATGCCGTCGATCCGCCTTTGCTCACTAGGGGACTCATGCAGCCTGATCTCAGCGGACCCAGCGATGCGGGGCAATCGGTGATTGCCGATAGGATCGCAGCGTGGCTGCGTACGGACGTCGTGCGATGACCAGGAGGCGGTGGCTCGACCTCGGTGGGATTGCGCTCGCCCTTGCGATTGCGGTCGGCATCGGGGTCACCTCGTGCACCAGCGGAACGTCGGGATCCGTGCCGACAGCGTCCAACGCGGGACAACTCCGCCACGGCGCGCAGGATGCCCCGCCGCTGACGCTATTCATCGGCGATTCCTATACGGCGGGGGAGAGTTCGGCGGAGATGTCCTATGGATGCCGGGCCGTGGTCCAACTTGGCTCGCTGTGCGCGCTCTCGGCGATGGCAGGAACGGGTTTCATCAGCGGTGGATCCGCCAATAGGTGGGTGGACCCCTATCTCGGAAAGTCGTTGTCCTTCAGCGAGCGCATCCCGCATCTGGCCGCCCAATTCGATCCCGACGTGGTCGTGTTGGACGGCGGCCGAAATGACGTCTTCGCTCCGCGCGAGTTCGTCTACTCCGAGATGGTCAGGACCATCGCGGCGGTCCAGCAAACGTGGCCCAACGCGCAGATCGTCTTCATCCGGCCGAGGTTTCTCGACAGACCCGGCAATGACTTGGGCTTCGACGACGCCTTCATGAAACGACTGGAGTCGGACCCGGCCGCCCCCGGCGTGAAGTTCATCGACCCGGTCAGCTCGTTCGTCGACACCAATACCTCACCGCTGCTCGGGCCCGACGGTATCCACCCCAATCACGAGGGTTACCATCGCCTGACCACGGCGCTGTTGAACTCTCTGGTCTCGGACTTCCTGGCTACCGTGGCATGAACTCAGCACTGGTCGACTACCTCCGCGTGCTGCGCATCCGATGGCGCTTTGTCGCGTGGGGGCTCCTGATCGCATTGGGTGCCACCACGATTCTGCTCTTGCTTCTTCCCTCGACGTATCGATCGGACGCGACGGTGTTCGTTCGGACCCCCGGCGACATAAGTCGAGTCGTGGACGGCGGCGACCGCTACGCACAGGCACGTGCCAAGACCTACGCGGCGTTGGCAAGCAGCCCGAGTCTTTCGGCTCGTGTGATCGCCGACCTCGGCCTTGACCTCGAACCCGATGCCTTGGCAGGCCGGGTCACGGCGACCAATCCCCCCAATACCGCACTCATCGAAATTTCGGTCAGCGCTCCGTCGGCCTCGGATGCCCAGCAGCGCGGGACGGTGTTTCTCTCCGAGTACATGGCGATGGTGCGTGAACTGGAGTCGGTTCCTGGCGCACTGGTCCCGCGGGCCGAACTGGTAGTCGTCGACCCACCGGGGCGGGCAAGCCGCGTGATCGCTTGGGGTGCACCACTTTCCGTCGTGTTACTGGGCGCCGGGCTGCTCGGCATGATCTTGGGCGCTACGGCAGCGGTGCTTCGCTCGGTCTTCGAAGGCTCAGCCCGCGATCAACGGGAAGAATTAGCGATCACCGAAGCTCGGACAACGGTTTCGGTGCGCGGTGAAACTGCCGGTCGGCAAGAGCGGGAAGGGTGAAGGGTTGACTCTAAAGGCTTTCGCCACGGCAGTCCGTCGCTATCGGTTGACGTGTGCACTCGTCGTCGGGGTGGTCCTCGCCCTCGGGGGGACGTTGATCGTTCTGCTGCCCCACGACTTCGTGTCATCGACTCGGCTGATGGTATCGATCCAAGGATCGACAACTGCCGCGGCGTATCAGAACGAAGACGTTGCCACCCGACGCATCCGTTCCTACATACCGCTGTTGACCAGCGGCGTGGTCACCCAGAGCGTCATCGACAAGCTCGGCCTGTCGATGACCTCCGACGAGCTTGCCGCGAAGATCAATGCTACGAACGTGCCGCCCAAGACGTCCCTGATCGACATCGAAATTACCGACGAATCACCCGAGCGGGCACGGGAAATAGCCAATACCCTTGCCGCCCAGTTCATCGCGTATGCCGCCTCGGTGGAGACACCGACCGGCGAAGATGACTCAAAGGTCAAGACCACGGTCGTCAGCGCGGCGACGGAGGGACGCCAGAGCCGCTCTGCGCCTGTCCTTCTCGGTGCGCTCACGGCCCTCGCCGCCCTGGTACTCGCCGGGGTGGCGGTATGGATCCGTGCAGCGAGGGAACGTTCATCAGTGTCCGCCCAGCCGGACGCCGCTGGCGAGGAGGCATCGTCGTCCCCAGTACAGACCATCGAGGCGACGGACCCCGGTTCGGCCGGCTGAGCTCGTATCACCTTTCCCGGGAGGCGAATTCCTGTACGCGAAGCCAATCAACCGTCCCAGCGATGCCCTCGCGGAGATCCACGCGCGCCTCCCACCCGAGCAGTCGCCTCGCCTTCTCGACCGAGGGCCAGCGTCGTTGGACATCGACCGCATAGCTCGGCAGCCGTTCGAGCTCGAACGCGTGTGGATCCAGGCCGCATGCCTCCCAAATGATCTGCGCGGTCTCACCGATCGTCAGTTCTTCCGAGGCAGAGATGTTGAAGTCCTCGTTCTCGCCAGCGGGGTGGACCATCGCGGTGACGATTCCATCGGCGATGTCATCGATGTGAGTCAGCGTGCGCGTCTGCTCACCGGAACCGAGGATCTGCAGCGGATGCTGACCGGACAAGACCTTTCGGATCAGATCGGGCACGACGTGCGCAATCCCAGGCTCGGAATCGGGCAGTTCACTTGGGCCGTAGGCGTTGAAGGGGCGACATATCGTGAACGGCAGTCCGTGCTCGTCGTGAAGCGCACGGCAATACACCTCGCCGGCCAGTTTGGAGAAGCCGTACGCCGATTTCGGAGCAAGGCAGTGTTCGATGTGTTCCTCGGTGGTTGGGAACTCGGTTGCCCGCTCGAACACCATCGACGAGGAGACATAGACGAGCCGTTGTACGCCCGCCCGCAGAGCTGCACCGAAGACGGTGTTGTAGAGGCCGGTGTTTACTTCGAGCAGAGTGTGCGGCAACCTGTGAAAGTTCGCGATTCCGCCGACGATCGCAGCGAGATGAACCACGTGACTGCATCCGTCGAGCGCTGCCTGCGCCTCGGCGGCCGAGCGAAGATCACCCTGGCGAACGTCGCATGCCTCGCGCATCCATTCCGGAGCTTCGCGTTGGTCAGACACCCGCACGTCATAAGCGCTGTCGCGCAATAGCCTACGAACCACAGCGCCACCGATCGTGCCGGCGCCCCCGGTCACGAGGACCCTCATTCGAGACCAGCACCTGATCGCAAGGCAAACACCTCTTCCACGGCGACTACAGTAGCGCCATGCGCGCGGTGGTGGGCACTGTCCGTCAGCGCAGCGCCAAGCAGCGGCGTCTCGCTACCAGCTGATGCCGATGTACCGGGGATCGTCTCGGTAGTCGGCAGAGCCCGGGAAACGCACCAAATCGACCACGATACGACCGTCGACATGCCTGAGGGCTGTGATCGCCTCGGGGTCCGCTGCGCCAACCACACACACCTCCGCGTAGTTGACGACCTCGTCGGCCGAGCTGGCGATGAGCCGTGACAGGTGTGGGATTCGCTGTTCGACGTACACGCGGTTGGCACCCTGCAGGCGCGACAGTGCTACCTGGCGATCGTAGATGAGTACCTCGAAACCGCGCTCCAGAAGACGCTCGGCGAGGGCGACCAGCGGACTCTCCCGCAGGTCGTCGGTGCCCGGCTTGAAGGCCAGGCCGAGCAGCCCAACCCGGCGCTTGCCGGTGGCCTCGATGAGCTCGAAGGCCCGGTCGATTTGAACCTCGTTGGAGGCTCCGAGACTTTCCAAGATCGGCACCGATACGTCGGCCCGGCCTGCGCAGTGCACCAAGGCTCGGAGGTCCTTGGGTAGGCAAGAGCCGCCGAACGCAAAGCCCGGTCGAAGATAAGCGGGCGAGATGTTGAGCTTGGTGTCCGCGACGAGCATGTCCATGACGGCATGGCTGTCGAGTTTCAAGGCCTTGCACACCGCGCCCATCTCGTTGGCGAACCCAACCTTCAGAGCGTGAAACGTGTTGTCGGCGTATTTGATCATCTCGGCGACAGCCAGCGGCACTCGATAGACGACGCCTGGTAAGCCCTCGTACAGCGCGGCGACGGCATCACCGCTCGCATCGTCGAACTGACCGATCACGATCTTGGGCGGATCGAAGAAATCCCTTACCGAGCTGCCCTCGCGCAGGAACTCGGGGTTGACGGCCAAACCGAAGTCCTCGCCGGCACGCTTGCCCGAGGCGTTTTGCAGGATCGGGAGCACGATCTGCTCGCACGTCGTGGGCAGCATGGTTGACCTGACGATGACGGTGTAGCGCTCCCGACGTCCGGCCAGCGCCGCCCCGATCTCCGCACACACCCGCTCGAGGAACCCGGTCATCGGGCCCCCGTCGGAGTCCGATGGCGTGCCGACGCAGATCAGCGCGACGTCGGAGTTCTCGACTGCGTCCGCGCAGTTGGTGGTCGCACGCAGCCGTCCGGCCATCACCTGTTCGGTGACGAGTTCACCGAGCAGTTCCTCGACGACTGGGCTTCGCCCTTGGTTCATGAAGTCGACTTTTTCGGAGCTGATGTCGACGCCGACGACCGAAATCCCGCGGCTCGCCAGGCATGCCGCAGAGACGGTGCCGACATACCCAAGCCCGAAGACGGCCACCCTGCCGGCGGCGGGGATGGCGATCTCCGCAACGCCGTCTGGTTCGCCGACGGCTACCCTCTCGCCAGCCTCCGGATCGAGACTCGGCATTAACGTCCTCCCGTGCCGTGCATCCGAATAGCTGGCTGTTCCACAGTCACACAGCAATGTTAACACAATTTGCCATACTTGCACATAGGCGTTTCACACCCGGACATCAAGCCACGTGACTATGCGATATTGGGGCACACCGGTATCCACCACAACAATAGCTAAATACGATCTTCGTTATTCACGGTTAGCTACCAGGGACCCCGCCCGGCGGGTCTGCTCACATTGCAGGCCCCGGTCCCGAGGCGCGAGTCGAGGCTCCACCAGCGCCCTTGGGCCGCCGAAGCGCAGCGCCGCGATCCTTGGCTCGCTACGCGTCTGCTTCCCGGAGTCTCGAACGGCACGACGGAGCGAGCGGCGCGCGCTTGCGGCGAACGAGTATGCGAGAATGGGCGAGTAGACAAAGCCGCCGCTCACAGGGGCGATTTGGACGTTGCCAACGGCCACCTCATCGCCTCATCGTGGTTGCGCGGTGCCTGCTCGTCTACGCCAGGTCGATCCACTAGCCACACGGCGCCGGTAGGGCGGGGAAATCCAATGCGCGACCGCGTTACGACGACGGGTCTAGACATGCGCGCTCCTGGCCGCCACGAATCATTCGCTCAGCTACCGTCGGTGGCGCACATTGCAGCGCCCTGATTCACGTCGCCGACGCCAGGTGCGACGATCGACGATACTGGTCTGCGTCGTGCTGATCAGCGCAATGGTCGCGGGACTTCCGGTTTACGTTCGACCCCAACTCGATCCGCTCCGGGATGCCGACGCAATCCTGGTGCTCGGCGGGTACGGCGAGGAGCGCTACCTCAAGGGCACCGAACTCGCCATGGCGGGCTGGGCACCAAACCTCGTGGTGTCCAATGCCGTGGGGGCGGGTGACGTATGGAAGCGGAACTATTGCTCCACGCCGCCGGCCGGGGTCAGGGTCCACTGCTTCATCCCGGACCCGCCGACCACCAAGGGCGAAGGGCGCGAGCTGCGACGTCTGGCTTCGCTCTACGGGTGGCGGACGGTCATCGTCGTGACGTTTCGACCCCACGTCTCCCGGGCGAGGTACATCCTCGAGCAATGCTTCGGCGGCGACCTGGTGATGGTGGCTGCTTCGCCTGACATATCGATGCTTAGGTGGGCCTACGAGTACGTGTACCAGACTGCCGGGTACCTGCGCGCCCTGCTGCAGCCGGACTGCTGAGGTATCAACGGCGCCCGCGTGGGAACACACCAACCCCGGCCCGGCGGCACGTCGGCTAACACTCGGCACCGAGTTGAGGCGTCCCTCGGTGCCACCCGAACACGACCGGCGCGGCGATCAGAAGCCGAGCGTTGCAGAACGTAGACGCCGCCACCCTGACTCGATAGCAATGATCCAACGGTGTGCTCCCTGGGATATGTGCCGGCATCTGCACCCCGGCCGCTGAGACGAGATACGCGTCCCTGATCGGTCAGACGGCGCCGTCAGCAGCGGTGGTCACCGTATAGTCGTCCAATGGCCAGCCCGGACCCAGGCCGCACGGCGGCCAGCAGAACTCAGATGGTCGTCGTGACGCCCACCTACGCGCCCGACCTCGAACTATTCCGAGATCTCCACCAATCGGTGCTGCGCTGTTTTCCCGTCGATGTTCGGCACCTGGCGGTCGTTCCCGAACCACACCGATCCCTGTTCCGCCAATTCGAGGGACCACGGTGCGAGGTCCTCGGAGTTCGTGAGGTACTGCCCCGGTCGGTAGTGGCGCTGCCCTTCCTCCGGCTCAACTTCGGCGCCGGATCTCCTGCGCCGATATGGATGAACGTCCGGCGCCCGGTGCCGCCGCTGCGGGGCTGGATCATCCAGCAACTGGTGAAGTTGGCCATCGCGAACCAGCTGTCGGAAAAGATCATCGTCACCGCGGATTCCGACCTCGTCTTCGTGCGCCCCGTTACCGCCGAGACCTTCATGCAGGATGGACTGACGCGGCTATATCGCTTGGACGATGGTGTCGACGACTCGCTTCCTCGTCACGTGAAGTGGCACGGAGTCGCGCGCGACCTGCTCGGGTTGCCCCCTGCCCCGCCACCCCCGTTACCCGATTACGTGACCGCTCTGGTGCCTTGGGATCGCGACGTCGTCAACAGAATGCTCCGACGAATCGAGGATGCAACCGGCGGGCGGTGGCTTGACGCGGTAGGGCGGGAATTGCACTTCTCGGAGTGCATTCTCTATGGCGTGTACGCCGATGAGTACGAGCGGGCCGAGCACGTGACGCTGACTTCAGACTCGCTGCTCTACCCATACTGGGACACCGTCCCACTCACGGTCGACCGGGCAGCAACCTGGCTCTCGGATGTCGGACCCCGCGACTTCGCGTACATGATCTCGGCGAAGTCGCACACGCCGCTCGAGGTACGACGAGCCGCGCACGCGAGCGTCTTCCCCGGTTGAACGGGTAGACACCTCGCCGCTGGCCGGCTGACGCGAGTCCACAGTGCCGAACTCGAAGACCAGCTGGCAGCCGCCGCCGAACACGGTGCAACACGTTTTGCGTAGGCGTCTCCCGCTCATCGTCCCTGCGTACAAACGACGACAGCGTCAATCTGTTTGCAGTTGCAACCGCCGCAAACAAACCGTGGCCGCCACGGTAGTGCCAGGATTAGCCCGACGCGCTATGATCAAAGCTTCGGGAGACGGATCAATGGCGCCGCGACCTCAGGTCGCGTTATAGTCCTCAGCAAAGCCGTCGGCCGTTCGTGACAAAGGAGCGATGATTTGGACCTCTTCGATGTGCTGCGGTCCTGTGTTCGGCGCTGGTTCGTCCTCATTCCGCTGCTGCTGATCGTCGGCTGGTTCAGTTACTCGGTATACAGCGCGGCGAAGCCGGTGTACTACGCCAGCGCCGTCATCGGCTTCTCACCGCCGAGCACACGGATAGACGACGTTCCCGCCGGAGTTCCGTTACCGCGAAATGGGCTGCTGGACATCG
>DASQFE010000649.1:0-2311 GCA_035633295.1 Ilumatobacteraceae bacterium
AACCTAGGCGCCAGCGCCAACCCGTGCGGCTGTCGAGTCCGTGCGCGAACCGTTCGACGCCCAGCAGTACGCAGTTCAGACTTTGCGAGTCCCACCGCGTGCCCGCCTCGGCGACACGCATATCAGCGGACTGAGCGACCGTCATCAGACCGCTCGTAGCGGCACATCCGATCGGTCGACCGCCGAAACACGCTCGCCCATAATCGCGAGCCAGAACGCTCCTCGAAGCATTGCAGTTCCGGCGATCATGCGAAGTCGGTCAGGCCGGGCTCGTCGACGTGCCGCACGCAACGCGATCACCTACAGTCGCCGGTTCGGCATTGGCCGTCGGGATTATGCAGTGTGCGGCTTGGGCCTCGCGATGCGGCGCGGGCCGAGAACCGATGGTTGGACTATCGAGCGTGCGCTATGCGCTGATCGGCATGAGAAGCATGCCGGAATCTTTGGCTCCGTCCCCGGTCGGTCGTTGCGGCATTACGAGTGGGTCAACTCTGCGACGCTGTCGTCTGTTCAAGGTCATGCATCGATTGCAGGATGCAGAACTCGTTGCCTTCGGGGTCGGCGAGCACGGCCCACGACTCGTCTCCTGGTTGGCCGATGTCGCACCGCGCTGCGCCGAGTCGCAGCGCCCGCTCAATCGCGTCGTCGCGACTGACCGGGCGTAGGTCGAAATGGATCCGATTCTTCATGACGTGCGTCTTCGTTCGACCGGGCTGGAACAGGATGGTCGGTCCGGTACCGGCCGGGTCATCGATGCGGATCGAGGTGGTTGGATGGCTGACTTCGCGGTAGTCGAGGAGTGCGCTCCAGAAGTCGGCGAGCCTTCTGGGTGAGTGGGCTTCGACGGTGATCGTGGCAATTCTGATAGTCATCGCTTCGTGTCCGATCGGTCTTGGAGGAGCAGGTCAAGGAGTGGTTTCACGTCTGCTGCGACTGCGGTCCGCACGACGCCCAGGATGGTCCGGTGGACGCCGATTCGTTCGTTGGACACGACGACGTCGTGGTGATCGTCAAGGACGCTCGAAGGAACGATCGTCGCGCCGTGCCCGGCGGACACCAGGTTGAGCAAGGTGGTGTTGTCGCTGATGGTGCCCTGCACGTTGGGCTGGATCCCGTGGGCCGCGAGCAGTTCCTGGGTGGCCTCGGCGCAGCGTGTGGCGGATCCGTTCAAGAGCCACGGCGCGTCTGCGAGGTCCGAGATGCCGATGCTGCTCGACTGCCCAGACGGGAGAACGAGTTTCAGCTCATCACGAATGATCGGCACGTACTCGAAGCGAGGGTTGCGTTCGATTGCGCTTTGATCGTATTCCTGCATGAGCACGACGTCGACTGAGCCCAGAGTGAGGTCACGGATTGCCTCGGCATCCTCAGCTTCGACGATTTCGAGGTCCATCGATTCCCGAATTTCGGCGAGGCGGGGGACGACCACGGTCGAGATGGCCGAGGCGAACCCGGCGATGACGAAACGGGGCCGGCTCGACGGTTGCGTCACGCAAGACTTCGCTCGATCGCCCAGGTCGATCATCTCCAGGGCGATCGGGAGCAGCTTTCGCCCGGCCGATGTCAGCACCAATCGTCCGCCGGCGCGATCGAACAGTGCGACACCCAGCTCGGCCTCGAGCTTCGCGAGGTGTTGCGATACCGCCGGGGGCGTGTACCCGAGCGCGACCGCAGCCGCAACGACCGTCTTGCGCTCAGCTACCTCAGCAAACGAACGCAGTCGAACATGATCCAGCATCGAAACGATATGTTACTGCGAGAGGTTGCGACGTTAACTGTTCATTTCCGACGGTTGCCCGCATCATCGAGGAATGACCAACATCAAACCTCTCGACTTACGCGGCGTCTGGGTTCCGATCATCACGCCATTCGACGCATCAGGCGCAGTCGATGGCGCAACACTCGCACGGCTCGGTGACCGTCTACTCACTGACGGAGCCACAGGGCTTGTCGCGCTCGGAACGACTGGCGAGCCCGCAACGCTCTCACCCGAAGAACGCAGGCACGTCGTCGAGGTCTGCTCAGCGACGAGTCGAGCAGCAGACCGACCACTCATCGTCGGAGCCGGCACCAACAGCACCCAGGGAACGATCGACGAGATCACGATGCTCAGCACAACGACCGACATCGATGCCGCCCTGGTCGTTGTGCCGTACTACACACGACCATCCGAGCGAGCGATCGTCGAGCACTTCGGACTCATCGCCGACGCCAGTCCGATACCGATCATTCTCTACAACGTCCCCTACCGGACGGGACGGGATCTCAGCGCCGCAGCGATCATCGAACTCGCTGCGCACGACAACATCAT
>DASQFE010000650.1:0-6717 GCA_035633295.1 Ilumatobacteraceae bacterium
CGACCCCGGTATGTGAGCCGAACGTTCCGCGGCGGCAAGCGAGACGCCAACAAGGCTCTCGCCCAACTCGTGGCCGAGGTCGACTCCATCGGGACCCACGCCGACCAGTCCGTCGCCGGGCTCCTGCTCGCCCACATCGACCATCTCGAACAGCGGGGTCGTGAGGCGCGCACGATCGAGAGCTACCGCGGCATCGCACGCAAGGTCGCCGCCGACCGCCTCGGCGGCACGATGATCCAGGATCTCGGACCGAAGGACTTCGACGACTTCTACGTCAGGCTCCGAGCAAACGGCCTGTCACCCGGGTCCATCAAGCGCTACCACTCAGTCCTCGGCGGGGCATTCCAACAAGCGATGAAGTGGGGATGGACGAACCGGAACGTCGTGCGACTCGCCACACCACCTGCGGTCCCCCGACAGTCTCGGACCACCCCAACTCCGACCGTCGTGACTGCGCTCCTCCGCGAGGCGGCCGAGAGCCGCAACCCCGAGAACCACGTCGCGTTCCGACTCCTCGCCGCCACCGGCGCCCGACGGGGCGAGATCTGCGGACTGCGATGGTCGTCGGTCGACCTCGACCGCCGCGTGCTGTGGATCCGCCACTCCGTCGCACGCCTCAAAACCGGCAAGCTCATCGAGAAGGACCCGAAGAGTCACCAGACCCGCGAGGTCGCAATCGACAAGGGCACCGCCCAGATCCTCCGCGACCACTGCGAACGACAAGAGGCGCTTGCCGCCATGCTCCGGACGAAGCTCGACGCCGACGGGTACGTGATCGCCGATCTTGCGACCGACCCGACCGGACTCACACCGATTTCACCAGACCGGCTCACGCAAGCCTTCAAGCGCCTGACCGGGCGAGTGCCCGGCGCAGGCGAGGTCCGACTCCACGACCTGCGCCACTGGTATGCGAGCACCCAGCTCGACGCCGGCGAATCTCTTCCCGCTGTCGCAGCACGCATCGGCGACCACGTGGAGACTCTTGCCAGGGTCTACGCCCACCGCGGGCACCGCGGTGACCACGACGCCGCCGACAGCCTTGGCGCCCTCATCGATGACCCGGACTGAGCGACCACGGGTTCTCCTCGCGGTGATTATGCGCTGCCCGATCGGTGGCCTGACCGCGCACAGTTCGCCGGATATCGCTCGCTGGGGGGTCTGTCGAAGTGCGTGATTATTGAGTGGGTGTCGATCAACGGGTTCGCCAGCCGCTGACGGTCGTGCGCAGTTGGTAGGAGAGTTGGCGGCGGTCGATGGCGTCACGGACCGCGGTCTGAGCGTTGGCGATCTGGTCGGGTCGTCCGGTCATTCGGTCGGGGCGGATCCGGTAGTCGAACAGGATTCGTGGGAGCATCGCGGTGTGGTGTGTTCGGTCGCGGAGGTTCATGTCCAAGTCGATGGCGGACACAAGGTCGCGGACACCACCGCTCGCGGTGAACAGGGCTGAAGTGTGAACGTGGCGCCCTTCCAACTGGTCAAATCGCCCTGAGGGAGCCCACAAGTTAGAAGCGCAGCGGCCGGTGCCACCCGGTTCACACATCTGTCAACGTGCGCTCATACAGGCCCACGAAGTCGCACGGAGCCCCCAAGGGCACCATCGTGGTCGCCTCCACTATGCGCATCACCGCCACCTCGTTACGCACTCGGCATTTCCGCCGGTCCGATCAGAGAGCCAACCGAGATCTCCACACCTTCAGCAAGGGTGCCTTGCGCCTGAGACCCAGTGCCGCATCGTGTGAGTCGAGCCCACTGCCGCGGCGGGCGTCCGGCGACGAGAGCTCGGTAGACCGAGTTGGAGATGTGACGCTGCAACGCCCGGATGGCTTCTTTGGAATTCTTGCCCTCGGCGCAGCGACGGTCGTAGTACTCGCGTCCGGCGCACGGGTAGCGCAGCTGGGTGATGGCGGCGATGTGGATCGCGTAGTTCAGCTGGCGGTTGCCTCGAGGGTTGAGACGGTGCCGTCGGTGTTCACCTGACGACGCTTCGATCGGGGCGGTGGCGTTGTAGCTCGCGAAAGTGACCGGCCGACGCGAACCTGGAGACGTCGCCGGTATGGCCGATGATGAGTGCGGCGGTGACGACGCCGACACCGCTGATGTCGGTTAGCGACGTCCCCGACGCGGCGACCGCAGCACGAAGGCGCTTCGTCGACGCCTTCATCTGCGGTTCGTAGTGAGCGACATCAGCGACGAGCTCGCGGGCGACCTCGACACGATGCTGAGTGATCTGGTCTTGGTCGACCCCCTGGTCCAACAGGTCGTTTGCCCTGGTCACGGTCGTTTCCTTGGCCATCCCGCCCGGCAGGAGGGCCGCAGCGACGCCGCCAGATCCGTCGTGCCCAGCTTCGCGTTCTGACCAGGGGTGCGCCGTTGCGCTCGTCCCTCTCACCGTTCCGGCGGACGATGCGCTGGCACCCGTAACGTCGTTGGCACCTCGAGCTTCGCAGAAAAACCACGCCTGCGAGGGTTTGAGTCGCCTTGCGCCGGGTAACCCGTGGCGACAGCGCGACCAACGCGCTGGACAAAGGAGCCGATATGAAGCGTGCATTGGGGGTGTTCGCAGCCGTGGCACTCGTCGCCACCGGCTGCGGGCGTGACGATGAGAGCGGCGGCGACAGCGGAAGTGCGGGCGGGGAGGAGCAGCCTTCGGCGGCCGACGAGCCGGTCGAGGGATCGATCACTGTCTGGGCGATGGGGACCGAGGGCGAGAACCTGGGCGTGCTCGCCGACGACTTCATGACGGAGTTCCCCGACGTGAACGTCGAGGTGACCGCTGTGCCGTGGGACGCAGCCCACGACAAGATCGTCAACGCCATCGCCGCTGGCCAGGTGCCGGACGTGAGCCTGGTGGGCACCACGTGGATGGGCGAGTTCGCCACGCTCGGCGGCCTCGACCCCACACCCGACACCATCGACTCGTCGAACTTCTTCGAGGGCGCCTGGGACACCACCGTGGTCGACGGGGTGAGCTACGGCGTGCCGTGGTACGTCGAGACGCGGCTTGTCTACTACCGCACCGACCTCGCCGCGCAGAGCGGCATCGAAGATCCTCCAGGTGACTGGGACCAGCTCAGCGCGTTGGCCGAAGGTCTGCAAGCGGCGGGCGCTCAGTACGGGATCAGCCTTCAGCCCGGTGGGGTCGGAGCATGGCAGACGTTCATGCCGTTCTTTTGGCAGGCCGGTGGTGAGATCGTCGACGACGACAACGCCTTCACCCTTGGTGGCGACCCCTGCGTTGCGGCGCTGACGTACTTCGACTCGTTCTTCGAGGAGGGTCTGGCGCAGGACAGCGTGTCGGATGTGCCGGTCGAAGGGCAGTTCGCCGATGGCAGCGTCGGGGCGTTCATCAGCGGGCCGTGGATGATCGGCGTCGTCACCGATGCCGGGGCCGATCCGGCTACGTTCACCGTCGCCCATCAGCCGAACAACCAGTCGGCCACGTCGTTCGTGGGAGGCGGCAACCTCGCCGTGCTCGACCAGTCCGACAACAAGCCTGCGGCGTGGGCGTTCGTCGAGTACCTGACACGACCCGAGGTGCAGGTCAAGTGGTATGACACGGTGAAGGATCTGCCGTCGGTGCAAGCGGCCTGGGACAACCCGACGCTCGCTGACGACCCGATGTTGGCCACGTTCGGCGAGCAGCTCGACGACGCCAAGGCGCCACCGGCGATTCCGAGGTGGGAGGAGGTCGCCTCGGCGATCGACGATCAGCTCGAACAGGTGACCCAGGGCAGCACGTCGCCGGAGGACGGCTGCGCCGCGATGCAGCAGGAGGCCGAATCGATTGGGACCGGGTTGTGAGCGAGTCGTGCCATGAGTAACGCTCGGCGGCGGCAGGCGCTGGTGGGGTGGAGCTTTGCCTTGCCCTTCGTGCTCTTTTTCGCCGTGTTCATGGCAGGGCCGATCGTGGTGTCGTTCCTCTCCAGCTTCACCGATTTTCGAGCCACCGACATCCGCTCGCCGTTGAGTGTCGAGTTCGTGGGCCTCGAGAACTACACCGATCTGTTCCGCGACGAGCAGTTTCGCAGGGCCGCCGTGAACACCGCCATCTACGTCCTGGTCACCACGCCGTTGACGATCGGTCTCGGACTGCTGGTGGCGTTGGCGCTCAACCAGGGGATCGTGCGGTTCCGCAACGCGTTCCGAGTGGGCTTCTTCCTGCCGTACGTGACGAGCATCGTGGCAATCGCCGTCGTGTGGCGGATTCTGCTTGGCACCGACACCGGCCTGATCAACGGCCTGCTCGACCAGATCGGCATCGACGGGCCCGGCTGGCTCAGCGATCCGTCGTGGGCGCTGGGCTCGATCATGATCATGACCACTTGGAAGGGCGTCGGTCTGCAGATGATCATCCTGCTCGCCGGCCTGCAGACCATCCCGCGAGAACTCTACGAAGCCGCCTCGGTCGACGGTGCCGGATGGTGGCAGAAGTTCCGCCACGTCACGCTACCGGGGCTTCGGGCAACGCTGCTGTTCTCGCTGGTGGTCGCCAGCATCGGTCTGATGCAGGTGTTCGACGAGCCCTACGTGATGACCCAGGGCGGCCCGCTGGATTCGACCGTGACTGTCGCCCTGTACGCAGTGGACCAGTTCGGCTTCGGCAACTACGCGCGTACCGCAGCCGCCAGCTACCTGTTGTTCGTGGCGATCGCCCTGCTGACGCTGGTGCAGTTCCGGTGGCTCCGCCCGGAGACGGATCGGTGAGGTGACGGAATGACACGACGATCGCACACCGTGCTGTTGCACGTGGCGCTGGTCGCCGGGTTGGTCGTGATGGCGATGCCATTCGTCTGGATGATCCTGGGCTCGTTCAAGACCACCAGCGAGCTGCGCCAGATGCCCCCGACGTGGATCCCCGAAGAACCGACGCTCGGGAACTACCGCGACCTGCTCGACAGGCTCGACTTCGCCCGCTACTTCTTCAACTCGGCGTCCGTCGCCGTGGCCGTCACCGTCGGGAACCTCGTGTTCTGCTCGATGCTGGGCTACGCCCTCGCAAAGCTGGAGTTCCCCGGCAAGCGGGTGCTGTTCGCAGTGGTGCTCGCCACGCTGATGGTGCCGGCGTTCGTGACGTTCATGCCGCTCTTCGTGCTCGTGTCGAACCTCGAGCTCGCGAACACCCACGCCGGGTTGATCCTGCCCTGGGTCGCCGGGGGGCTCGGAGTGTTCCTGATGCGCCAGTTCATCTCCGGAATCCCTGACGAGCTGCTCGAAGCAGCCCGCGTCGACGGCGCAGGCGAGTACACGATCTTCTTCCGGATCGTCCTGCCGCTGTGTGGTCCCGCTCTCGCCACGCTGGGCGTGCTGACGTTCCTCGGCCAATGGAACAGTTTCCTGTGGCCGCTCGTCGTGTCCAGCACCGAGGACATGTACACGCTGCCCGTGGCCCTGGCCCTGTTCGCCACTGGCCAGCAGGAGTCGAACCTGGCCCTGCAGTTGGCCGGCGCCAGCGTGGTGATCCTGCCGGTCGTCCTACTGTTCTTCGCCCTGCAGCGTTACGTGATCCAGGGCATCGCCACGACCGGCATCAAGTGATGCTCCGGCGACGGTGGACCGTTCATCTGCGAGGCCACGGCCGATGACCGACGACCGCGCCGGCGCCGAGTGGGAACGGCTGACCGCAGCTCGCGCCGGTGCAAGCTCCGTCGCGCTGCCCGAGCTGGTGGCGCCTCGCTCGGTGGTCGCCCGCGCCGGACGCGGGCAGGTGACACTGGACTGGGAGCTCGTGGACGGGGCCGCCGGCTACCTGGTTCGGCGCGGCAGTTCGCCGGACGGGCCGTTCGAGCCGCTCGAGATCGGCGAGCCCTGGGTGCGCCCGGTGCCGCATCCGCCGCTCACCGACACCACCGGCGAGCCCGACCGGGAGGCGTGGTACACGGTCGCCGCGGTCGCCGCCGTCGACGATCACGGGCAGCCGACGAGCGCGGTGGTGGGCGCGACGCCCACCCGCACCGGTGATGCGACCTGCCGGATCGCGGTCGACGCCGCCGCTTCGGTCGGCGAATTGCAGAGACCGTGGCGGCCGATGATCGGTGCCGAGCGCCTGTCACAGTTGGAGGAGGGTCTCGGCCCAGGTGGCCGCCACATCGGCAACGAGTTCGCCGAGGCACTGCGGCTGGCCCACGACGAGCTCGGTGTGCGGGCCGTGCGGGCCCACGCGATCCTGCACGACGACGTCGGCGTGTACCGCGAGGTCGATGGCCGGCCGGTGCACGACTTCACCAAGGTCGACCGGATCTACGACCGGGTGTTGGAGCTCGGGCTGCGACCGATCGTCGAGATCAGCTTCATGCCGCACGACCTCGCCCGCGACCCGACTGCGACCGTGTTCCACTACAACGCAATCGTGTCACCCCCGAAGGACTGGGATCGCTGGGGTGCACTGGTCGGCGACCTCACCGCCCACCTCGTCGAGCGTTACGGGTCGGACGAGGTCCGCACCTGGGGCTTCGAGGTGTGGAACGAGGCGAACCTCGACGTGTTCTGGGCTGGCACGCAAGAGGAGTACTTTCGGCTCTACGCGGTGACCGCTGCCGCAGTGAAGGCCGTCGATGCCACCTTGCCGGTCGGTGGGCCCGCTTCAGCGGCCGTGGCGTGGGTCGACGAGACGCTCGCCTTCGCCGCCACCTCGGGGGCCCCGATCGATTTTCTCTCCACGCACACGTACGGCAACGCGCCGCTCGACCTGCGCCCGATCGCGGCCCGGCATGGCTACCC
>DASQFE010000651.1:0-3532 GCA_035633295.1 Ilumatobacteraceae bacterium
AGAGTTACAGGATCCAGTTCACGTCGACCCCACGGGCGGGCGTCGTGACGACGCCGGGAGTCGGCGGCACCGTTGCCCACATCAACCGGACGACCTCCACCGCCACCGACACCTCGGGCGCTGCCGGCAACGCTGCCGGCCTTTACACCGCCACTGACACCGAGACGGCCCGGATCCATCGCGCCGACATCCGCATCACCAAGGACCCCGCCGTCGGGCAGCCCGCAGAACCGATCGCCGGCGCCACGTACACGTGGTCGATCGTCGTCGGCAACAACGGGCCCGACCCCGCCGTGGGTACGGCACCGACGCCGAACAATCCGTTCACCGTCACCGAGACCCTGCCGCCAGGGGTCGAATACGTCTCGGCTGCCGGCACGGGCTGGTCGTGCAGCCCGGCCGCTCCTCCCGCTCCCGCCGATCGAGTCATCCGCTGCACCCGTGCCGGCTCGCTCGCCGTGAACGGCACCTTCGACTCGATCAACGTGACCGTACGCATCCCCGCCGACACCCCGAGCGGCACCACGATCACGAACACGGCGAACGTCGGCGGGCAGCGGACCTACGAGCGTCCGACCGATCTCGCCAACAACACCGATGTCGATACGCGGACCGTGACGACACGAGCCGACCTGCGGATGGTGAAGACGTTGACCGGGGCGCTGATCTCGGGCCGGCAGGCGACCTACCGCCTGGAGGTGACGAACCTCGGGGAGTCGGTGTCGCGGGCGACCGTCGGCCAGCCGATCCGCGCCGTCGACACGCTCCCGGCGGGCTCGACGTTCGCCTCGGCCTCGCCCGGCTGCACCCACTCCGCCGGCGTGGTGACGTGCGAGCGGACGACGGACATGGCCGTGGGGGACTCGTGGGTCAACACGGTCACGATCAACGTGCCCGCATCGGCCACCGGCAGTTACACCAACCGCGCCGAGGTCTTCGCCGGGGTCACGACCGACCACGTGCCGGCCAACAACGTGTCGACGCTCGTCACGACCGTCGGCGCCGACGCCGATCTGGCGGTTGTCAAGACCCATACCGGCGCCAGCACACCGGGACTACCGACCACGTTCTCGCTCCGGGTGACGAACCTCGGCCTGTCCGACGCCGCGACCGTCCGAATCACCGACACGCTTCCTGCGGGACTCACGTTCCGCCGGTTCTCGAACGTGCGGGGCAACTGGACGTGTGCGGTGACCACTGCGCCGCAGTTCCAGTGTGATCTGCTCGCCACGTCGCTCCCGTTCGCATTTACCGGCGACGCCGCCGTGGACCGGGCCGAGGTGCAGATCGAGGTCGACACGATCGCCGGCCTCAGCGGAGCGACGGTGCGCAACACCGCCGTCGTGTCGTCGACCACGCCGGACACCAACGCAACAAACAACACGTCCTCCGCGGACGTCACCTTCGTCGGTGTCGCCGACCTCGGCATTGCCAAGACGTCCTCAGGCACTGCCGTCCCTGGCGGCGACGTCACGTGGACGGTCACTGTCCGCAACACCGGCCCCTCCGACTCGCTCGGTCCGATCACGGTCACCGACCTCCTGCCGGCCGGCATGAGCCGGTTCGTCAGCGCTGCGGGTGTGGTTCCCGCCGACGGCTGGTCGTGCACCGGCGTGCCGTCCGGGCCCATCTCGTGCGTGAAGTCCAGCCGGCTCGCCGCCGGTTCGGCCAGTGCGATCACGATTGTGGGGACGACCGATCCCGCCATCGGTGGACCTGCGACGATCACGAACGCGGCGACCGTCACGCCGACGACCGGTGAGGGGGCCAACGCGGTGCCCAACACGGCGACCAACGTCGTGACGCTGCTCGAGCCGAACGTGACAATCGCCAAGTCGGTCGACAATGCGACGCCGCAGCCGGGCCAGACGTTCCGCTACACCGTGCGGCTCACGAACACCGGCGGTGCCTCTGCGTTCGGGCTCGTGGTCACCGATCCGATCCCGCCGAGCCTCTCCGTCGTCGGCGCGAGCATCAGCAACGGCGGCACGCTCACCGGCACCACCATCGTGGGAAGCGTGCCGGTCGGTGGCTCGATCCGTTGGGTGGTTCCTGGTCCGCTCGCTGCTGGCGATTCGATCGACCTGACCTACGACGTTCGTCTGGCGCCGAGTTCATCGATCGGCGCGGCGGCCATTCGCAACGTCGCGTCGCTCGACGCCTACGCCAGTCTCCCGACCGGTGGCCGCCCCTACACCGGTGGCACCGACGATGCGACGGTCACGCCGCGCTTCCCGGCGCTCACGATCGCCAAGGCCGCCCTGGGTGATCGGCCGACCTACATCGGCGACGAGTTCGGCTGGCGGATCACCGTCACCAACTCCGGCCAGGGCGACGCTGCGCTGGTCAGTCTCGCCGACGTCCTCCCCCCGAATTGGACCTTCGTCGCAGGCTCGGCGGTCGTGACCGCGCCCGGACCGGTTGTGACGCAGCAGCCGACGGTCAGCTCGGCGGGCCCGCCTGCCGTCCAGACCCTCACGTGGGGCAATCTCGGCCCGTTGGCCGCCGGCCAGTCGCTGACCGTCACCATCCGAACGATTCCCGGCCCGCTGGTGGTCAATGCGCCTGGGGTAGGCAGTAGCACCCCGCACGTCAACAGTGCCCAGGCAGGAGCCGAGGACGCCACCCGAGCAACCGGCAACGAAGCCGGCAGCTACGGGAGTCGTCCTGCCACAGCAGAGGCGTTCATCCACTCCGCCGACGTCCGAGTGGTCAAGACGAATGCCGTCGACGTGAACGGCATCGAGATCCCTGCCGTCGCCGGCCGCAACCACACGTGGACGGTCGACGTCAGCAACGCCGGACCCGACACCGCCGTCGGCCCCTTCGTGGTCCGCGACGCGCTGCCAGTCCTGAGCCCGGGCCCACTTGTCTTCGTCTCAGCCACCGGTACCGGCTGGTCGTGCACACAGGCGGCGGGCGTGGTCACCTGCAACCGTGCGAACCCCAGCGACACACTCCTGTCGGGCCGTTCGTTCGATCCGATCAGCATCACGGTCAGGATCCCGCCCGACTACCTCACGCCGGCCATCCAGAACACGGCGACGGTGTCAGCCAAGACCTCCGATCCCAACCTGACGAACAACACTTCCACGGTCCAGACGCCCGTGGGCGGCGAGGCCGACCTTCAGCTCGTGAAGACTCGCGGAAGTCAGACCGTCGTCGCCGGCGAGCCGCTCACGTACTTCGTCGCGGTCACCAACCTCGGGCCGTCGACGTCTCGCGCGAACATCACGGTGACCGACACCCTGCCGTCTCAGGTCCGGTTCCGAAGCGCCCCGACCGCTCCGACCAGTCCCGCCGATCCCTGGGACTGCGTCCTCTCGCCGGTAGGCGCGACGAGCGGGGGTACCGTCACCTGCACACTCGCCGGAAACCTTCCGGCGAACGGCATCGCCCCGCAGATCCCGATCATCGTCGACGTCCTGCCCAGCGCCGACCCCGATGTCGAGATCGTGAACACCGCGGTTGTCGCGTCGACCGGGACGACCGACCCGGTTCCCGGCAACAACACGAGCGAGAACCGGTTCAC
>DASQFE010000652.1:0-1749 GCA_035633295.1 Ilumatobacteraceae bacterium
GATTCCTCCCGCTGCTCGTGGTCGCCGGGGTCGGCGTTGCCGCCTGTTCGTCGGGCGAGTCGGCACTCGAAGTGGGCGGCGACGCAACAACTCCCGCCTCGTCGACCGAGACCACCCCCGCCGGCGGTACGGGCGCCGACACCGACACTGACACGACGGCGATGCCGACGACCACGGTTGCACCGTTGGCCGAACTCGCGCCGTGTCCGACCGAGGCGCTCGACAGCGTGGATGGTCCGGTCGACATCGTGTTCTGGCACGCGATGGCCAACGACCTCGAAACGCCGCTGATCGCACTCACCGACGCGTACAACGCGAGCCAGGACAAGGTTCGTGTCGAGCTGCAGAACCAGACCGGCTACGAGTCGCTGATCGACAAGTACACCAACGCCAGCCAGAGCAGTCGGCCGACGATGGTGCAGTTCCCCGAGTACATGCTGCGTTCGATCGCCGACTCGGGCACGACGGTGCCCTCGGAGGCGTGCCTCGAATCGAGCGGGTACGACACCTCGACGTTCGTACCGCGGACACTCACGGCGTACCAGTACGAGGGTGTCCAGCGCGGCATGCCGTTCAACGTCTCGAACCCGGTCCTCTACTACAACCGCAAGATGTTCGAAGCGGCTGGTCTCGACCCCGACGATCCGCCGGTGAGCCTCGACGAGTTGCGTGCCGCCTCGGAGCAGATCGTGTCGTCGGGCGCGGCGCCGGTGGCGTTGGTGCTCGACTCGGGTCCGGATTCGGGCGGTGGTTGGTTCCTCGAGCAGTGGTTCGGTCGGGCGGGAGAGCCGTTCGCCGACAATGGCAACGGACGGATCGCGCCGGCGACCGAGGTGCTGTTCGACAACGAGCTGGGCGTCGAGCTGACGACGTTCCTGCAGACGATGATCAATGACGGTCTGGCCATGACGGTTGGCGACAACCCTGGTGGCCAGGATGCATTCTTCAAGCTGGCCGACCCGAATGCGCCGGGGGCGATGACGATGGCGACGTCGGCGGCGCTCGGCAGTGTGATCGCAGCGCTCGGCGGCGGTCTGGTGCCTGACCTCGGCCCCACCGACATCGGGGTGGGCCCGATGCCGGGCCCGGGCGAGACGCCGCAGGTCCAAGTCGGAGGTGCGTCGCTGTGGATCGTGGCCGACAAGTCGCCGGAGGAGACGGCCGCGGCGTGGGATTTCACCTCGTTCCTGTTGCAGGCCGAATCGCAGTCGCAGTGGGCTGGTGCGACGGGCTACGTGCCCGTGCGTACCGATGCACTCGATGTCGAGCCCCTCGCCACCACGTACGCAACCGACCCGCGATTCGCGGTCCCGTACGAGCAGCTGCTGTCGGGGGTCAACGACGACACGGCCAATGCACCGGTACTCGGCCCTCAGCGCGAGGTCCGCGCCGAGACGTCGCGGGCGATGGCGGCGATCTTCGACGGCGCTGATTCGCAGACCACGCTGACCGCTGCTGTCGACGCCAGCAATCTGCTCATCGCCAGCTACAACGAACGCAACTGAATGAGACGCGGGGTCTGACCCCGCGTCTCATTCGGGTGGGCAGATAAGGTCGGGCGCTATGGCTACTGCATTTCCTTCCTTCGACGGTTCCGCGCCCAAGACGCAGGACTTCAAAGACGCTCCGGAGATGGGGATCGACCCCTCGAAGCGCTACACCGCAACCCTGTCGACTTCGATGGGTGACATCGTCATCGCCCTCGACGCCATCAAGGCGCCGAACACCGTCAACAACTTCGTGTTCCTC
>DASQFE010000653.1:0-2376 GCA_035633295.1 Ilumatobacteraceae bacterium
GGTTGTGCGACAGCGCATGCAGTTGGTGGCCCATCGCAGCACCGACGATGGCCGTCAGCGCCTCGGGCGTCATTGAAGCGACATCGGCCACGGTGTGGATTCCACGGTCGTGGAGTTTCGTGGCAGTGATCTCACCGACACCCCAGAGTCGCTGCACCGGAAGCGGGTGCAGGAAGGCGAGTTCGGCGTCGGGTTCGACGGTGAGCAGCCCGTCCGGTTTCGCAACTGCGCTGGCAACCTTCGCCAGGAACTTCGTCCGGGCGATGCCGACGGTGATTGGCAAGCCGACGTCCGCCGCGACCCGTTCTCTCAGTCGAGCGGCGATCTCGGTCGGTAGCCCGGCGATCCGCCAGAGTCCGGCGACGTCGATGAACGCCTCGTCGATCGACAGCGGTTCGACGATGGGGGAGGTGTCGCGGAAGATTTCGAACACGGAGCGACTGGCCTCGGTGTAGGCGTCGAAGCGGGGCGCAACCTCGATCAGGTTCGGACAGACCCGCCGGGCCGCTCCGCCCGACATGGCGGTTCGTACACCGAACGCCTTGGCCTCGTAGCTCGCAGCAAGCACCACTCCGCCACCGACGACCACGGGCCGGCCGCGTAGTGCCGGATCGTCACGCTGCTCGACCGACGCGTAGAACGAATCGAGATCGGCGTGCAGGATCGTCGCAGTCGAGCGCTCGGTAGACACGAACACATGTTCGCACTCGGATGACCAACCCGCAAGATGCAAGAGGGCGGTATCGCGCCTCGCTTGCGGTCTTTCGGGGTCGGGTCCGGAAAGACCGGCTCGGTCAGGAGAGGGGGCGGTGGGCCAGCCAGTCGCCGGAGGGGATCGGCGTGAGGTCGAGCCCGGCCCCGTAGGAGTAGGCCCATGCGTCGAGACCCAGGTGCGTTCGCACCATGACACGGTGGTACTCGCCACCGACGACGTCTTCGACCTCGTCGAGCACGGCGATCGCCCGATCGAGCGTCGCTTCGAGCAGGGCGAAGGTCTGCCCGAGGATCGTCCCGCTCGGCCCGAACACTGCCGCCGGATAGTCGAGGCCGGTGTCGAAGAGCTCACCGGAGACCGAGTCGGACACACCGCCATCGAGCGTGAACGGCTCGAGCACGTGCCACCGCACGTCGCCGGGCCGCAACGTGCCGTACACGAAGACGTGATGGGTCACAATCGGGTCGAGCCTGTTCAGGTCGTGGAGCGACGCCGGCCCCGGGCGCCCCAGATGGTCCCGGCGACCATCAATGCCACGCTGACGATGAGAATGGCCGTGGCGAGGACGTTCACCTCGGGCGGGAACTGCCTTGCGAAGGCACCATTGATGTAGAGCGGGAACGTGACGAGCGAGCCGGCGTTGAACAGCGTGATGATGAAGTCGTCGAGCGAGAGCGCGAACGACAAGAGTGCCGCGGCGAGGATGCCCGGCAGGATCAGCGGGAACGTCACCTTCCAGAATGTCCGCATCGGTGACGCGCCGAGGTCCTGGGCCGCCTGTTCCAGCGTCCAGTCGAAACCCCGCACGCGGGCCCGCACGGTCAGCGCGACGAAGCTCACCTGGAACATGATGTGCGCGATGACCACGGTCGTGAAGCCGCGGGTGATGTCCCAGTCGAGGAACAGGGTTGCCAGTGCCGAGCCGAGGACGATCTCCGGTGTGGTCAGCGGCAGAACGAGGAAGAAGTTGAGGCCGCCGCTGCCGCGGAACTTGTAGCGGGCGAGTGCAATGGCGATCAACGAGCCGAGAATCGTGGCGATCACGGTCGAGATCGCCGCGATCTTCAGGCTCTCGACGAACGCATTCGTCAGCGCCTCGTCGCCGAACGGATCGGCCCAGTTCTCGAGCGTGAACTGTTGCCACACGGTGTTGTACGGGCCCTTGGGCTGGTTGAACGAGAACACCACGATCCAGAGAATCGGGATGAACAGATACAGCAGCGCCAGCCCTGCATAGGCGTTCAGGGCGAAGCGGGCCACCTTGCCCCCGGTTGACGACGGAGCGCTCAAGATCGCCTCACGTCAGTTCCTCGGTGCCGAAGAACCGGCTGTAGATGATCACGAAAATGGTGATGATGAACATCAGCACGAACGACATCGACGACGCCAGCGGCACGTTGTTCTGCACGAGGAACTGATCCTGGATCGAGTTGCCGATCATCGTGGTGTTCGGATTGCCGAGGTAGTCCGCATTGATGAAGTCGCCGGCCGCTGGGATGAACGTGAGAAGCGTGCCGGCGAAGACGCCGGGGAGCGACAACGGGAGGACGACCTTCCGGAACGCAGCGGCCGACGTGGAGTAGAGATCCTTGGCCGCGTCGACGAGGTGGACGTCGGTCTTCTCCAGGCTCACGTAGATCGGCAGGATCATGAACGGCAGG
>DASQFE010000654.1:0-3567 GCA_035633295.1 Ilumatobacteraceae bacterium
TGGTCACGAATCCGGCCACACGCGACTGGACCGTCACTGCGTCGACGTACGCCACGCTCAACGAGATGTACGGCAACCGCACGATCTGTGGCATCGGGCGGGGTGACTCGGCGGTGCGAGTCACCAATGGCAAGCCGACGACGCTCGCGACGATGGCCGAGTCGATCCACGTCATCCGCGAACTCGCCAACGGGCGCAGCGTCGACTACAACGGCTCGACGATCACGCTGCCGTGGGCGGCCAAGAGCCGCCTCGAGGTGTGGGGCGCCGGCTACGGCCCGAAGGCGCTTCAGCTCATCGGCGAGACGTGTGATGGGTTCATCCTGCAACTCGCCGACGTGTCGATCGCAGAGTGGACGATCGGCGCTGTCCGCTCGGCCGCTACCGCCGCCGGTCGCGACCCTGACGACATCACGATCTGCGTCGCCGCGCCCGCGTACGTCGGTCCGATGGAGGACATCGCCTACATGCGCGACCAGTGCCGCTGGTTCGGTGGCATGGTCGGCAACCACGTTGCCGACATCGTCGAACGGTACGGCGAATCCTCAGCGGTGCCAGCGGCTCTGACGGAGTACATCAAGGGTCGCGAGGCCTACGACTACAACCAGCACGGTCAGGCCGGCAACACCCACACGACGTTCGTGCCCGACGAGATCGTCGATCGGTTCTGCATCCTGGGCCCGGTCGAGGCGCAACTCGAACGGCTGCACGCCCTCGCCGACCTCGGCGTCGACCAGTTCGCCATCTACCTCCAGCACGACGGCAAGGATCACACGCTCGCCCAGTACGGCGAGCACGTCATCCCGGCGCTGCGGGAACAGGCCCTGGCTCGTTCGTGATCAGCCGCGGCGCCCGTCGAGCTGCACTGTTCGTCGTCGCTCTGCTCTGCGTCGCGGCACTCTGGGAGCTGTACAAGGTCGTCGGGCCCGAGGACGGCGCCGAGGTGTTCGGTTGGCGGCTCGTGCCGAGGGCCAGCGACCGGGCCATGCCGCACACGTGGGAAATGTTCCAGCGGCTGTTCGATCCGGAGGTGCGCGGCAAGGACACGCCGATCTGGTTGGCCGTTCTCGGGTACAGCTGGTACACGTTCCGGATGGCCCTCGTGGGTCTCGTGCTCGGAGGTGCGTTCGGGGTTGCGCTCGCCATCGTGATGGCACGGTTCAAGGTGATCGAGCGAGGGCTGTTGCCCTACGTGATTGCTTCGCAGACCGTGCCGTTGATCGCGCTGGCGCCTCAGGTCGCCGCGATCGGCGGCAACTGGGATCTGCCGAAATGGACCTGGGTCGCAGCGCTCGGAGCCTTCCTCGCGTTCTTCCCGATTGCCGTGGCCACCCTCAAGGGCCTGAGTTCCGCCCCGGCCGCTTCGCTCGAGTTGATGGACAGCTACGCCGCGGGTTGGTGGCGCACGTTGATGAAGCTCCGGCTTCCTGCGGCGGTACCGACGATGGTGCCGGGGATGAAGCTGGCGGCAACCGCCGCGGTGATCGGGGTGATCGTGTCGGAAATCTCGACGGGTGTGCGGGGCATCGGCTTCGCGTCGCTGACGTACGGACAGAAGGCAACGAGCGACCCGGCCCAGCTCTACACGGCGGTGTTCGGCGCAGCGACGCTCGGGCTGTTGATGTTCGGACTGGTGGTCGCCATCGAGGCGGTCGCCATGCGGAATCGACCGCAGGAGGCAACTGCGTGAGCGCAACGGAGTCGTTGTCCGCTTCGGCGGCCGTTGTCGTCGACCGTGTCTCGATGGCATTCAATCCGGGACGGTCCAATCAGGTCGATGCGCTCGTCGACATCGACCTGCCGATCCGCTCAGGTGAGTTCGTGTCGCTGATCGGTCCGTCAGGGTGCGGCAAGTCGACACTGCTCCGACTGATCGCGAATCTGATCGAGCCGACTGCCGGCACGGTGCTCGTCAACGGCAAGTCGGCGAAGCAGGCTCGCCTCGACCAGGACTACGGCATGGCGTTCCAGCAGTCGGGCCTGTTCGAGTGGCGGACGGTCCGCAAGAACATCGAACTGCCACTCGAGCTCAAGGGGTGGGACAAGGCGAAGCGCCAGTCGCGGGCGAACGAGATGCTGGAGTTGGTCCAGCTGGCGGACTTCGGCTCGCACATGCCGTGGCAGTTGTCCGGGGGGATGCAGCAGCGCGTGGCCATCGCGAGGGCACTCGCATCTCACCCGCCGCTGTTGCTGATGGACGAACCGTTCGGTGCGCTCGACGAGATGACCCGTGAGCACATGCAGGCCGAACTCCTGCGCATCTGTGCCGCTGCCCAGACCACCGTGGTGTTCGTCACTCACTCCATTCCCGAAGCGGTGTACCTCTCGAGCCGGGTGGTGGTGATGTCGCCCAGGCCGGGTCGGATCACCGACATCATCGACGTCGGTCTCGGGTCCGAACGCAACGAGGACACCCGGGAGGACGATCTCTTCTACAAGAAGATCACCGAGGTTCGCGAGGCCCTGCGCGGCGCCGAGGGGCATGGGCGCGCCGGCAAGGCGAGTGGGCCGGGGGTGGAGGATCGATGAGGGTCCTTCGCTCGATCTGGGAGGTGCTCGTTCCGCCGTTGATCGTCGGAGTGCTGTTCGTCGGCACCTGGCAGATCATCGTGCGGGTGTTCGACATTCAGCCGTTCCTGCTTCCGGCGCCGTCTGCGATCGCCTCGACGTTCGGCGACAACTGGAGCAAGGTCGTCGACGCCATGCTGGTCACCGGAGCAAACGCCCTCGTCGGCCTCATCTTCGGCGTGATCTGTGGGGTCGCCCTCAGCTTCGTGTTGATGCGCTTCAACGTCGCGAACGAACTCGTCACGCCACTGGCGGTGGCGCTCAACGCGATTCCGATCATCGTGCTGGTGCCGGTCTTCAACAACATGTTCGCGAGCACGACCGAGATTCCTCGACGATTGATGGTGACGTTGATCGTGTCGTTCATCGTGCTGCTCAATGTCGCGAAGGGCCTCCGTCAGGTGAACGCCACCCATATGGAACTCCTGCACTCCTATGCGGCGTCGCCGTCGGAGATTCTCCGCAAGGCGCGAGTTCCGAATGCCGTGTCGTACCTGTTCACGGCGCTCAAGATCGCCGCGCCGGTCGCGGTGATCACCGCCTTCGTTTCGGAGTACTTCGGCGGCAGCCAGAACGGGCTGGGCTACGGCATCACCTCCAACGCGGCGATTTCCAAGACGGCTGCTTCGTGGGGATACGTCGTGGGTGCCTGCCTCCTCGGTCTCGCCTTCTATCTCGCCGCGGTGCTGCTCGAGCGCCTGGTCTCACCTTCTTCAGGATCCATCAACCAACAAGCACGGGGTGCGAACCCCGGGGGAGCAACAGCATGAACAAGCAACGTGTCCGATTGGCAACGGCAGGAGTCGTCGTCCTTGCACTCATCGGTGCCGCCTGCGGCAGTGATGATGATTCGTCGAGTCCCGCCGATTCGACCCCCAGTAGCGAAGCACCGGGTGATTCGACAGCCGGCGGTGCGCCGGCGGGCGACTGCGAAACTCCCGAACCGATCAGCCTGCAACTGCAATGGTTCACGCAGGCGCAGTTTGCCGGTTACTTCGC
>DASQFE010000655.1:0-2630 GCA_035633295.1 Ilumatobacteraceae bacterium
GGCCGCTCGGGTCGGACACGTTGATCGGTTCGTCGCTGGCGCTCTGGGGAGGCGAGTCGATCCAGTCGGACAGTTGGTTGCCGACGAGTGCGCCGGTGAGTCCAGCGGTCCATGCGACGACGCCGACGACGGCGACGACGATCCAGTTGCGTCGTGTGCGCTCCACGGCGTCGCGCTGTGGAGAGGATGCTGGCAGTCCGGGGCCGACGCCGGGAGGCGGTGGCGGGAGCGAACTCATGGGGCATGTCTATCCGGGCTGGCGAGCGCTCGCCCGACCCGGCCGCGAGTTCCCACCGAGTTCACACGTTGACGCGCAACGGGCGGGCCCACAGACCCGCCCGTTGCTTCGATTCGTGTGTCTGTTCGGATCAGCCGTTCTGGATCTTGATCTCGATGTCGACGCCGGCCGGCAGCTCGATGCGCTGCAGGCTGTCGATGGTCTTGCCGTTCGGGTTCACGATGTCGATGAGGCGCTTGTGCACCCGCATCTCGAAGTGCTCGCGGCTGTCCTTGTCGACGTGCGGGCCACGGATGACCGTGTAGCGGTGCTTGTCGGTGGGCAGTGGGATGGGCCCACGGACGGTGGCGTCGGTGCGAGTCACCGTCTCGACGATCTTCTTCGTCGACTGGTCGATGATCTCGTGATCGAACGCCTTCAGGCGGATTCTGATGCTCTGTGCCATGTCAGTCAGCTCTCCCGGTCACTTCAAGATCTTGGTGACGCGGCCGGCGCCCACGGTACGGCCACCCTCACGGATGGCAAACCGAAGTCCCTCGTCCATCGCGATCGGCTTACCCAACTCGACGGTGATCTCGACATTGTCACCAGGCATCACCATCTCGGTACCAGCCGGCAACTCGATCGTGCCCGTCACATCAGTCGTACGGAAGAAGAACTGCGGACGATAATTGTTGAAGAACGGCTTGTGACGCCCACCCTCATCCTTGCTCAACACATACACCTGACCCTCGAAATTGGTGTGCGGAGTGATACTGCCAGGCTTACACAACACCTGACCACGCTCCACATCCTCCTTACCCGTGCCACGAAGCAACGCACCAATGTTGTCACCCGCCTGACCCTCATCGAGCAACTTGCGGAACATCTCCACACCCGTACACGTCGTCTTCTGCGTGTCACGCAAACCAACGATCTCGATCTCATCACCCGTATGAATGATCCCCTGCTCCACCTTCCCGGTGACCACCGTGCCACGACCCGTGATCGTGAACACATCCTCGATCGGCATCAAGAACGGCTTGTCCAACTCACGAACCGGCTCCGGAATGAACGAATCCACCGCAGCCATCAACTCCATGATCTTCTCCTGCCACTCAGCGTCACCCTCCAACGCCTTCAAAGCACTCACCTGAATCACCGGGACATCATCACCAGGAAACTCATACTCATTGAGAAGCTCACGAACCTCCAGCTCGACCAGCTCGATCAACTCCTCATCATCAACCATGTCCGCCTTGTTCAACGCCACCACAATCGACGGCACACCAACCTGACGGGCCAACAACACATGCTCACGCGTCTGCGGCATCGGACCATCCGTCGCCGCCACCACCAAAATCGCACCATCGACCTGCGCCGCACCAGTGATCATGTTCTTGATGTAGTCAGCATGACCCGGCATGTCCACATGCGCATAATGCCGATTCTCGGTCTCGTACTCGATATGCGAAATCGAGATCGTGATACCACGAGCCTTCTCCTCAGGCGCCTTGTCGATCCCATCAAAATCAATGAACTCAGCCAACCCACGATCAGACAACGTCTTCGAAATCGCCGCCGTCAACGTCGTCTTACCATGGTCAATATGACCCATCGTGCCGATATTCACATGCGGCTTAGTGCGCTCGAACTTCTTCTTGCTCATGATGCGTGCGACTCCAATGTCGTTTCGTTGTCTGGAAGGTGGGTTGTCAAGGAACTGATCTGCGATCGGCGGCTTGGTTCAATGGCGATCACTCGCCACGGACCCGCTTCACGATTTCCTGGGCGATGGCCTCGGGTACTTGGGAGTACTCGGAGAACTGCATCGTGTACGTCGCTCGCCCCTGGGTACGAGAACGAAGGTCGGTACTGTAGCCGAACATCTCCGACAGCGGCACCGTGGCGTTGACGACCTGGGTGTTGCCTCGGGCCTCCATGCTGCCGATACGGCCACGACGGCTCGACAGGTCGCCCATCACGTCGCCCATGTATTCCTCGGGGGTGACGACCTCGACGGCCATGATCGGCTCCATCAAGACCGGCTTGGCCATCTCGGCAGCCTTGCGGAACGCCATCTGACCGGCGATCTTGAACGCCATCTCCGAGGAGTCGACGTCGTGGTATTGGCCGTCGACGAGGCGAACCTTGACGTCGACGGTCGGATAGCCGGCGAGCACGCCGTTGTCGAGCGAGCTCTGCAGACCCTGGTTGGTCGGGTTGATGTACTCGCGCGGGATCTTGCCGCCCGAGATGGCATCTTCGAACTCGTAGCCGCCGCCCGGGTTGGGCAGCATGTCGATCTTGACGACGGCGAACTGGCCGGAACCACCGGACTGCTTGATGTGGCGGTACTCGACGTTCTTGACTTCCTTGGTGATCGTCTCGCGGTACGCGACCTGCGGCTTGC
>DASQFE010000656.1:0-14402 GCA_035633295.1 Ilumatobacteraceae bacterium
CCACCATGGAACCGCAACGCCGAGAGCACCGCTGTCATGCGCTCGGCCGGTGACGTCAGGGCGTCCCGCGGCAGCAGCGACGCAAAGATGCCGAACGCGATGGGCTGCAGCGCTCGTGTCGCCGTCAGCCACAGCGGTGAACGGCCGTTCCGTTCGACGTCGTCGCTGACCGCGCGGGCGAGGGTCGTCCGGCCGCTCCCGTGAGAGCCGACCAGGAGGATTCCCCGGCCGGAGCGGTGGTCGGCGGTGGCGCGCTCGAACTCTCTGTGTCGTCCGAGTGGCGCTGATCTGCGGGCGGTCGCAGTCATCGTCGTGTGCTTTCTGTGTTGGAGGGGTTCACCGGTGAACCGGCGAGCAGTTCGATCATCCATCGAGTCGTTCGGCGAGTCATGGAGAACGAGGGTCGATCGTCTGAAGAACAGCTGATCGAGCAGTCGCGCCTCGACCGGTCCCACCATGTGGTGGGACCGGTCGAGGTGGGTCGTCAGTGGTTCGTTGCGGTCACGGCGTTGCCTCCTCGCTCGTCGCCGGCGACGAGGACACACTCGTGGTCGGAGCGGCGTCTGCCGGGGTTGGCTCGGTTGCTCCTGGTAGTGCCGGCGGGATGACGGTGGCCTTGCAGGCGCCATCGATGTCGGCTGTCCCGCATCGGTTGGCGGCGACGGCGACATCTCCGCCGGCTGCGACCTCGAGATCGACCGGGACGTTGTCGGCCATGCGATTACCGATGATCCGGTTGCCGGTGCCTGCCGACCCGCCGAAGGCGGCGACCACGGAGATGCCGCTTCGCACCGCGGTGGGTCCGGTCGACACGCTGCGCCGGACCGTGTTGTCGAACACGAGCACGTCGCTGGTCCCGGCGAGCACGATGCCGGCTCCGCTGAGTGGCGGGATCACCTCGCCGATTGGTCCGCACGCCCTGTTGCTGTCGTTCACCCTGTTGCCGATCACGTCGAGATCGGCCGACGGTGCCACTCCCGGCGCCCCAGAGCTCGCCAGCAGGGCGCCGACGCAGTTGTCGGAGAAGTCGTTGTCCACGATGGTCCCGCCCACCGTGTCGAGCAGCAGCAGACCCTCGCGATTCTCGGTGGAGCGGTTCCCTGCGATGAGGAGCTTCGCATCCGGGTTGATCCCGACGTAGATGCCGGCGCTCACGTTCCTGGACGCAAGATTGTCGGTGATTGTGATGCCCGTCGACCGGCGAGCGAAGGTGCCGTATCCGCCATTGTCGACGAACCGGTTCCTCGAGACGGTGATGCCGTCGCCGCCGTAGGCGTACAGTCCGGTGCCGGTGAAGCCGGACACCGTGAAGCCGGTGACGGACACGTCACGCACCGGGTCGAGGACCGTGCCGGTTTCGTCGACGTCGCCGATCACGCAGATCGCCGTGGCGCCGGGCTCCTGGCACGTGCCGTCGACGGTCACGACGGGCGGGACGATCCTTGCGTGGTTGCCGCGCAAGGTGATGCCGTCGGTGGTGATGCGCACCTGCTCGCGGTACGTGCCGGGTCTCACGAGGATCGTGCTCCCGGTGACGGCCTGGTCGACTGCTTCTTGGATCGACTCGCCCGGTCGGACCACCACACGGGAGGGTGGTCCCGCTGCGGCAACGTGTTGGCCGGGCGCGGCGAGGCCACCGAGTGCGGCGGCCATGACGATCACGGCGAGCGCTGTGATGAGGGTGTTTCGACCACGATGTGTCGTTGACATGAGCTACTCCTTGGGGGTGGGTGTGTGCTGTCGTCCGTTCGACGACATCACTGCATGGTCGTCACCGTGTGAACAGGTGTCGTCCGTGGTGGTGTACGGAACTCCGACCCTCGGCGCCCGGATCGACCCCGCCCTGGACATCCAGCGGTGGTGACGAAGAAGGCGCATCGCTGTGACTGCTACCGGAGTGAACGGAGAAGGTTCAGGATCAACAGGCTGTCTGCGCTGGCTTTGGACCGACCGGGCCGGTCGAAGTCGTCGTGCCGCAGTCGCACTCGGAGAACCGTTCTGAGGCGTGCGAGCATGAGCTGCGAGGGGCTGTGCGGTCGTCGGAGAACACGCAGCTGCGAGCAGGTCGGCGGGGAAATCATCGTCGTACATGACATGGAACTCACGATGCTGGGATCGCTTGCACGTCGTGAGGACCTGAGTTGATGAATGCCTGAAGATTTCGGCACGGGCAACCGGACAAGCCGAGCTGATGCTCGCCGAGGCCGGTGGACGCCTATTCAGTGCTCATCGGGAGTGGCTGCACGTTGGCGAGCTGTGTGACGATTTCGCGAGGGCGCTCCTCGGGGAGGTTCCATGCCGCAGCTTCCTCGGTGTCGGGTCCGCCGCAAAGGCGTCGGCGAGCGAAGGTTCGGGTCGTTCCAGACCCGCTGCTCGTCGCAGTGTGTCGCCTCGGCGAGGTGTTGGACCGGTTCGACGACAATGTGGCTTGCAGTCTCGGTGTGCACCGTTCGAACTTGCGCGCCATGCACCTGCTCAAGCACGGTGCGGTGGCGTCCGGGGCGATCGCAACACATCTGGACCTCACGAGTGGCTTGGTCACGGCGCTGATCACACGCTTGGTCGAGGCTGGGCTGGTCATCCGAACCGGGGACGGCAACGATCGCCGCGCGTCATCAACGTGGCGCTGCGACCCGAAGCCTGGCAGCGACTCGCAGCCGTCTACGGCCCAGCGGGCCGACGTGTCACGGACTATTCGACGACGATGAAACCACGACGACGCAACGAGACCGTCCGAGCACTCCACGACATCGCACACCAACTCGATGCGCTCCGCGACAACGACTGAGACCGCAACGTGCAGTTCACCAGGCCACGCATAATCGGCGCCCGATAACCCGACGAAACAGGGGATGTCCGCGCCGCACCGCGGCCCGAGCCGAGCACTCGATACTTACGTCGCCGTGCCAGTGGCAGGACGAGACGGAGCGGAGCGCAGAGCGCAGCACCCCCCCGGAAGCCAACCCACAGGCGGCAGGCAGTTCATGAGTCAACCCGCCGAGCAAACCGGAACGCTACGAACAACCCGCAACGCCATCAAGATCATCAACCAGGCAGTTCTGTGAGGCACGCAACCGGCGAGTCGCGAGCCGTCAGATGCCCGCAACCAACTGCGAGATGCGCTGACTGCAGGGCCACGCGCACCGGCGATGGTTGGACAGCACACTGAACGTCACGCCCCGCCTCGGATCATGAACGGATACGAACCCGACACCGGTATCAAACCCATGAATCGACACGGTGTCGCCCTCCCCTAGCCAGAACCCGAGCCCATAACGCAGCCCGTCGGTGGCGTCGCTGCGCCAGCGTGTCATCTCGGCCACCGTGTCGGGTGAGACGATCCGGCCTGCCATGAGTGCATCCCAGAAGGCGTGGATGTCGGCCGCAGTCGTGTAGATCCCGCCGTCGCCGCTGCCGCGCACTGGGAGGTGGAACACGTTCGTCGCCAATCCTTGCTCGTCGAGATAGCCGAGAGCTGCTCGGCCAGGTAACGAATCGGAACGGAAGAACGCGGTGTCGATCATCCCGGCGGGTCTGCACACGCGCTGGTCAACCAGGTCGTGGAAGGACCGTCCGCTGACGCGTTCGATGATCAGGGCGAGGATCACGTAGCCGCCATTGCTGTAGGAGAATCGCTCGCCAGGCGCGAACTTGGCCGGATGCCCGTCGAGGACGCGGAGGTAGTCGTCGGTGGTGACGAGTTCATGGACGGGGACAGGCATGAGGTAGGCATCCCAGTCTTCGACTGCGTCCTCGTCGAGGTAGTCACCAATGCCGGAACGGTGCGCAAGGAGATGCTCGACGGTGACGCGATCGTCAACGAGCGGGAGGTCATCGCCGAGGATCGATCGAACAGGCGTGTCGAGGGTGAGGTCACCTGTCTCGACGAGGCTCATCACGACCAACGCAGTGAATGTCTTGCTGCCGCTCGCCGTCGCCAGTTGCGCATCGGTCGTCATCTCGATGCCGAGACCACGGTGCGAGTATCCGAACGCCGCATCGACAGCGATCTGGCCGTCGACGTCGAGACGCACGACACCGGACAGCGCTTCCTCGGTCGCGATCGTCCGCACCGACCATTCAAGATCTGTACCGCTGCGGCCTGCGCTCGTCGACACCAGCGCATTCTTGCCGACCGCAACGCACTCCGTGCTCCAGTTTTGTAGCCTCTGGTTGTCACGTCGACAGCGCGCGACCCTCGAGACATCCTCGCGTCTCGGCGGTCGTTTCTCGCCGGCGGCACGGACCACTGGGCGAGAGACGCCGAGAGCGTCGCCGACGAGCTATCTGCGCGTCTCGATGGACTCGACGCTCAGCCGCCCAGTCTTCGGTTGCGCTACGAGGACCTCGCCCTCGACCTCGAAACGACAGCCGAGATGCTCGGCGAGTACCTCGGCGTTGAGCTCTTCTCATCCGACGTCGTTCGCCCGGAGCAGCACGTCACGACGCCCTCTTGCGGCAGCGAGCGTCAGTCGGTGGCGAAGTGACCTGGACGAGGACGACGCAGCGATCCTCACACCCATCGCAGGGCGACTCGGCTACTGACGTAGCGCCCTCGAAGCGCGAGTCAAGGGCCAGCCTTGGCACCGCAGTATCACGGTCGTGCCGGTGCGAGCAGCGCACTCGGGGAGTCCTCCACGGCGCCTTCAGTTGCACAGGATCGTCGAGACTAACGACCGGGTGGCATCGCGCTCGTCTTCATCTTCGCCGTACAGGCCGAGCCTGAAGTCGGTCACGCCAGCCTCCACGTACCGCTCGAGTCCGCGACCGTCACGACCGTCAGTGGCCTGCCGTGTCCCGTGCCGCCGTGTCCATCGAGGGCGCGGCGTCCGCGACGAGGTCGGCGACCGTACGCTGGATCGAGGTGTGCAACGCGAGCTGGGTCTCGGTGCGCGTGATGCCGGGCAGCTCCAGGATGCGCTGCAGCACGTCGTGGAGGTGCTCGTTCGAGCGTGCGACGACACGCAGGTGGAGGTCGCCGGGACCGGTGACCGCGTGCACTTCGAGCACCTCGGCGATCATGTCGAGGCCGGCGACGATCTGGGCGTCGCTGCCCTGCGCGATCTCCAACGTCGTGAACGCGAGCACCCCGAAGCCGGCGCGGGTCGGGTCGAGGTCGGGTCCGTAGCCGACGATCAGACCGTCACGCTCCAGCCGGTCGAGGCGGGCCTGCACCGTACCCCGAGCGACGTCGAGCCGGCGGGCCATCTCCACCACCGGGAGGTTCGGTGCCGAACGCAGCAACCCGATCAGGCGGGCATCGAGTCCATCCCAGGCGGTCTCGCTCGCTTCACTGGTCATCGTGCACACTCCGAACCGTCCATGGACGCCCAGACTAGGCAATCTGTACAGTCCAAAGACGATCGGTTGATCGAAATGCCCGCTCGCGGGACGATGCAAGTATGACAACGCTCGACGTGACGGCACCCGCAACCCGACTGAAGGGCTGGGACTCGCTCGAGTTCTACGTCGGCAACGCCCGCGCGATGGCCGGATTCCTCACCGCCGCGTTCGGGTTCGAGGTCACCGCCTACGCCGGTCCCGAGACCGGGCGCAACGACGTCGCCTCGTACCTGCTCGAGCAGGGCGACATCCGCTTCGTCGTCACCGCCGGCCTCACCCCCGACTCGCCGATCTGGAACCACGTGCGCGAACACGGCGACGGCGCCCAGGACCTCGCCTTCGTCGTCGACGACGCCACCGCCACCTACGAAGCGGCAATCGCGCGCGGCGCCCGGTCGGTGCGCGAACCGTACGAACTCACCGACGAGCACGGCACGCTGCGCCTCGCCGCCATCGGCACCTATGGCGAGACCAAGCACACCTTCGTCGACCGCAGCGACTACCACGGCCACTACTGCCCGGGCTACGTCACGACCGCCCTGCCGCCCGCACCCACCGGCCTCCCGCCGGTGGCACTCGACCGCATCGACCACGTCGTCGGCAACGTCGAGGTCGGCAAGCTCGACGAGTGGGTCGCGTTCTACGAGGACGTGATGGGCTTCCGCCAGCTCCGCCACTTCGACCAGCACCAGATCGCCACCGAGTACAGCGCGCTGCGTTCGACCGTGATGACCAACGACGCCGGCGTCACCATGCCGCTCAACGAGCCCGCCGAAGGGCTCAAGCGCAGCCAGATCCAGGAATACCTCGACACCTACCGCGGGCCCGGCGTACAGCACATCGCGCTCGGCACCAACGACATCGTCCAGGCGATCAGCGGCCTGCGCTCCCGCGGCGTCCGCTTCCTCGAGGCCAACGACGAGTACTTCCACGACGTGCGCAACCGGCTCGGCTTCCTCGACGTGCCGTGGGACGCCATCGAGCAGCTCGGCATCCTCGTCGACCACGAGAGCGACGGCCACCTCCTGCAGCTGTTCACCGAGCCGATCACCGACCGCCCGACAGTCTTCATCGAGATCATCCAACGCGGCGGCGCCACCGGCTTCGGCGAGGGCAACTTCAAGGCGCTGTTCGAGTCGATCGAGCACGAGCAGGAGCGCCGGGGCAACCTGTGAGCGGCCGCCCCCGCCCGGCCGTCCTCGCCCTTCCCGGCTACCGGCCCGGGCGCTCGGCCGCCGCAGCCGCCGCCGAGCACGGCATCGCCGACGTCATCAAGCTCGCCTCCAACGAGTTGCCGCACGGCCCGCTGCCGTCGGTCGCTGCCGCCCTGCGCGCCGGCATCGAACACGTGCAGCTCTACCCCGACCACCGGGCGGTCGCTCTGCGCGAGGCGATCGGTGCGTCGCTCGGCGTCGGCGCCGACCACGTCACCGTGGGCGCCGGCTCGGTCGGCCTGCTGCAGCAGTTGGCGTTGTCGTACGTCGAGCGCGGAGACGGCGTCGCGTTCTGCTGGCCGTCGTTCGAGGCGTACCCGCAGTTCGCCGCACTGGTCGACGGCGAACAGATCCGACCATCGCTGCGACGCCAGACGTTCGACCTGGAGTTGCTCTCCGACGTCATCGACGACGAAACGCGCCTCGTGCTGATCGCCAACCCGAACAACCCGACCGGCACCGTGGTGGGCACCGACGAGCTCACAGCGTTCGTCGAGCGTGTCCCCGAGTCGTGCCTCGTCGTGGTCGACGAGGCGTACGCCGAGTTCGTCACCGACGCGCGCATCGGCGACTCGATGGAATTGGTCGAGCGCTTCTCGAACGTCGTGCTGCTGCGGACCTTCTCCAAGGCCCACTCGCTCGCGTCGTTGCGGGTCGGCTACGCGATCGCCCGACCCGACGTGATCGACGTGCTCGATCGCACGCTCGTGCCCTTCGTCGTCAACGGCCTCGCCCAGACGGCGGCCATCGCAAGCCTGGGCGCCACCGAGGAGATGCGCGAGCGCGTCGCCGGTGTCGTCGCCGAACGCTCTCGGGTCGCCGCCGCGCTCCGCGAGCGCGGCTGGATGGTGCCCGAACCCCAGGGCAACTTCGTGTGGCTCCCCGCTGGTCAGGCCTCGGCCGACATCGGCGTCGCCCTCGAACGCGAGGGTGTGGTCACCCGCGTGTTCGCCGACGTCGGCATCCGCGTCACCGTCGCCGGTCCGACCGGCAACGACCGGTTCCTCGACGCCTTCGACAAGGTCACCGTCGACCTCGATCCCGACGCTTGGCAGCTGCCGACCGGCGACCTCGCCGTGCGCATCGCGGGCGAACTGGGACGCCTCGACGACGTGCTCGGCCGGCTCGTCGCCCACGGCGAGCAGCTCGGCAAGACGGGGCTCACCGCACCGGACGAGGCGACCGGTGAGCAGTGGGAGGAGGGCCAGGTGTGGGCCCACCTCGCCGAGTTCGGCGCCTACTGGCGGCGCGAACTCCGTGTGATCGTCGACGCCGGCGCCGACGATCCGGTGCCGTTCGGTCGCACCAAACGCGACCCGCACCGCATCGCCATGATCGAGGCTCACCGCACCACACCGGTCGCCGAGCTGGCGTCCACCGTGGAGCGCGACGTCGCCGCCTTCCGCGCCGACCTCGCCGAGCTGACACCGGCGGACTGGTCACGGCGAGGACTCCATGAGACGCTGGGCGAGATGGATCTCTGGCGCTTCCTCGACCACTTCGTCACCGGGCACTACCTCGAACACGCCGACCAACTCGACGGGCTCCATCGTGGCTGACACCTCGCGGCCGGACACCTGGGTCGACATCCCGGACGGGTCGCCGTTCCCGCTGCACAACCTGCCGTTCGGGATCGCCCGACGCGACGACGGCACCATCGGCGCCTTCGTTGCGATCGGCGATCACGCACTCGACCTCGCCGACGCCGTGGACACCGGCTTTCTCGACGACTCGCCCGCTGAGTACGGCCTGCTCGACGCAGATGGCACGCTCAACGGCTTCGCCGCAGCTGGTCGGGCCGCCCATACGGCGCTGCGCGCGCGCCTGACCGAGCTGTTCACCGAGCGCCGCCACCAAGTGCAGCTGACGCCGTGCCTCGTGCCCCTCGACGAGCTGACGATGCAGCTGCCGGTGGCGATCGGCGACTACGTCGACTTCTACTCCTCGCTCCACCACGCCACGAACCTCGGCCGGCTGTTCCGCCCCGACGGCGAGCCGCTGCTGCCCAACTGGCGCCACATCCCCATCGGCTACCACGGCCGCTCGGGCACGATCGTCGCCGACGGCACCGACATCACCCGCCCCAGCGGGCTGCGACTCGTCGACGGCGAGCCCAGATACGGACCGACGAACGCCCTCGACATCGAACTCGAGGTCGGCGCCGTCATCGGCGCTCCGTCGCGGCTCGGCCGACCCATCTCGACCGCCGACGCCGAGCAGCATCTGTTCGGACTGTGCCTCGTGAACGACTGGTCGGCCCGTGACATCCAGGCCTTCGAGTACCAGCCGCTGGGGCCGTTCCTCGGCAAGAGCTTCGCCACGTCGATGTCACCGTGGATCGTCACCCTCGACGCGCTCGAACCGTTCCGGGTCGAACCGCCCGTGCAGGACCCGCCGGTCGCCGATCATCTCTGCACCACCGGCGCCACCGGGTTCGACCTCCATCTCGAGGTGGATCTCAACGGCGAGGTGATCAGCCGGACGTGCTTCTCCGACATGTACTGGACACCCGCGCAGCAGGTCGCCCACATGACCACCAACGGCGCCAACGTGCGCGCCGGCGACCTGTTCGCCTCCGGCACCGTGTCGGGCCCGACGCCCGGCAGCGAAGGCAGCCTGATCGAGCTGACCTGGCGGGGCGAACGACCGCTGCAGCTGGCCGACGGCTCCGCCCGGACCTTCCTGCTCGACGGCGACACCGTCACACTGCGCGGCTGGGCCGGCGCCGACCCCGCCACACGCATCGGCCTCGGCAGCGTCACCGGCACGATCATCACTGCGACGACCAACGCGAGCGAAGGGAACTGAGATGCCCTACTACCGATCGGTCGGCGACGTGCCGGCCAAGCGCCACACCCACCACCACGACGATCAGGGACACCGCTTCGCCGAGGAGTTGATGGGCCAGGAGGGGTTCTCCTCGAACTCGTCGCTGCTGTACCACCGGCACTCGCCCTCGGCGCTCAGCCGCATCGAACCGATCGACGCCGCCATCGCCGACGCCACGCCCGACGTGCCGTTGACGCCCCGGCACATCCGTACCGGAATGCTCGACGGCGCACCGGACGCCGACGCCGTCACCGGTCGCCGAGTGCTGCTCGCCAACGACGACGTGGAGGTCGCCTGGGTCAGCGCCCGCGGCGACAGCGCGCTGTACCGCAACGCCGTCGGCGACGAACTGGTCTACGTACAGCACGGCAACGCCCGCCTCGACTCCGTGTTCGGCCGCCTCGACGTCGGCCCCGGCGACTACGTGGTCGTGCCGGCATCGACGACGCACCGCTGGATCGTCCGTGGCGACCAGCCGCTCGGGGCACTCGTCATCGCCAGCCGCGGCCACGTGGCCCCGCCGGCGAAGTACGTGTCGCGGTACGGCCAGTTCCTCGAACACGCCCCGTACTGCGAGCGCGACCTGCGCGTCCCGACCGAGTTGATGATCGTCGACGACGACTCGCGTTCCCAGGACACCTCGGCCGACGGTGTGCCCGTCCTCGTGCGCAACCGCGCCGGCTGGTCGTGCCACGTGCATCGCCACCATCCCTTCGACGTCGTCGGCTGGGATGGCTGCGTCTACCCGTACGCGTTCAACATCGGCGACTTCGAACCGATCGTGGGGCGGCTGCATCAGCCGCCGCCGGTGCACCAGACCTTCGAGCTGCCCGGCGCCGTCGTGTGCTCGTTCGTGCCGCGACCGTTCGACTTCCACCCCGACGCCGTCAAGGTGCCGTACCACCACGCGAACACCGACTCCGACGAGGTGCTGTTCTACTCCGCCGGCAACTTCATGAGCCGAGCCGGCTCCGGCATCGACGTCGGGTCGATCTCGTACCATCCCGCCGGCTTCGTCCACGGACCGCAGCCGGGAAGCATCGAGGCCAGCCTCGACCAGACGGCGACCGAAGAGGTGGCGGTGATGCTCGACACGTTCGCCCCGCTGCGCGTCACCGACATCGCGCGGTCCGCCTCCGACGAGGGCTATCCGTTCACGTGGTCGCGTTGACGTCGCCGGAGGTGCCGGCGAGCAGCTCGGCGATCGAGTCGTCGGTGGCGGTCTCGTAGAAGCCGCCGACCACGTCGACGACGTGCTGGAGGGACTGGCCCTCGAACAGCACGGGTTGGTAGTGGTGGATGTCGTAGGCGGTCGTGCCCATGTCGACGATGTCGAGCGGGCGGATCTCGGCGTGCTCACCGAACCACTCCAATTCGCCGGGCGAGCTCAGCAGGCCGGCGCCGTACGCCTTGGTCGCGCCGCCTTCACGCACGACACCGAACTCGACGGTGAACCAGAACACGTCGGCGATCAGCAGGCGAGCCCGCTCGTCGTCGAGGCGTCCGATGACGGCACCCGCCAGCCGGTGCAGTTCGGCGATCTCGGGGCAGGCGAGGCAGTTGGCGTGGCCCATCACCTCGTGGATCACGTCGGGTTCGGGCGTGTAGAGCGGTGAACCCTCCCAACGCAGGTACTGCGTCGAGGGGAACACGCGGCGGGCGAGACCGGCGAAGAACTCGTCGGCCGGAAGGAGGCCGGCGACCGCCCGGTAGCCGAACCCGGTGAGCGGGCGGAGCCGGGCGTCGACCTCGACCAACTGCGGGACCTGGTCGGTCGGCAGGCCGAGCCCCTCGCGGGCGGCGAGGACGCCGGCGGATGCGTGGCGTTCCCACAACGGGCCCAGCGTGGCGGCCACCGTGGCCCACACCTCGTGTTCGGTCTCGGTGTAGTCGATGACCGCGGGCGGGGCATCGAGCCCGGCGGCGAGCGAGGCGATCTCCTCGCGACGCGTCCAGTACGAGGCCGGGGCGGCATCGACGTCGGTGGAGATACTCATCTGTCGATGGTGCCACAATGACGCCGTTCGGTAAACAGAACCCGCAAGGAGCAGACGATCGTGGGCTGTTCGTACGCCATCGGATACGTTCGTACAGATGACCGACCTCGACGACATCGACCGCCGGATGATCGACGAGCTCCGCCGCGACGGGCGCTTGAGTGCCCCGGCGCTCGCCGAGGCGGTCGGCATCGGCAGGGCGACGGCCTACTCCCGTCTCGACCGTCTCGTCGACGCCGGGGTCATCACGGGTTTCTCGGCGCGCGTCGACCCGAGCGCTGTCGGCCTGACCGTGTCGGCGCTGGTGCTCGTCAACGTGCGCCAGGGATCGTGGCGCGACTTGCGCGAACAGCTGAGTTCACTGCCGGGCGTCGAGTGGCTCGGCGTCGCCACGGGGCGTTTCGACTTCCTCCTCATGGTGCGCGCCGACTCGCTCGCCCACCTGCGCGACGTCGCTCTTCGCGAGCTACAACAGATCGACGGCGTGCGTTCGGCGGAGACCGTCGTCCTGCTCGACGAGATCGACCGGCGCGATCGCGCGATCTGGACCTGACGTCCGCAAGTCTCCGCCAACTGGTGGTCCGGCAGACCGATCGTTCGCCATTGACAGTCAGCTCCCCCATCTGCAGAAGGTTGGTCGATGACACGGTCGCCGCACCCGGTCGGTCGTGAGGGTCACCCGACATCGCGACGTTGGACGGTGATCAGTCCGAGGAAGAGCGAGATGAGGCCCAAGCAACGCCGCCGACAACCGGGCCGGCCGTTCAGTCGCAGTCATCGCCGGGCGGAGTCAGGACTGGGTTCGCCGAAGAAGTGGTCGCGGGCACTCGATAACGACGAGCGATAACCCGCTCCTCTCGCAGAGTCGACCCGCACAGGCCCGAGTGCAGTGCAACGTAATCCCGTCGCCATGCCGGCGGTAGTGGGCGCCGGGCGGGCAACGACCGTTCGTACTCGCTATCGGTCTCGAAGTCCCCTACCGCTCAGGATGCGGGGGACGATGTTGTCCACCCTCCGCTCTCGGGTGCTGGACTGCTTGGCGTCGGAGACATGGAGGTTGTATTCGCGCTGACGTCCTGGCGTGAGGCTGTCGAACGCTTCGGCAAGCTGATCATCGGAGGCAAGGCGGTCCACGAGCTCGGGTGCCAGCTCCTCGTCGGGCCGAGCAGGCAGCTCGGTGTCTGCTCGCTCGTGGACGATCGCTTCCCGCACGTAGGAGGTGACGATGTCGGACAGCGCCTCTACCTCCTCGATCGACGCGAACTTGATCCGTTTCGCTGCGTGTGAGTTGGGACCCTGGTCGTGGAGCACACCTTCGGGGTCCTCGAGGAGCACACCTTTGAAGAACATGAGTGCGAGGTGATCCGAGAACTCTTGGATCACGACAACGTTGGCGTCCTCGAGGCAGTAGCACGGCTTGCCCCACTTGATCTCTTCTGTCAGGCCACAGTCCAGCAACAGCGCCCGAAGCACCTTGATCTCGGCCGGCCATTGATCGGACGCTTCGAGGTAGGCGTCGACGTCTGCGAAGTCCTCCATCACGAGACCTCAGAGATCTCGGCGAAGTCCTTCTTCGCCTGCCGATACCACTTCATGCCCGAGATCGGACGGCGCCACCGTGCCTTCATCTCATCGCGAGCGGGCTGATGCTCGTCGTCCCCGCTTTCGACCATTTGCTCGAGATGTTCGTCCTGGGAGCGGATCACATCGTCGGCGGTCTCGCCCCGGTGACTGTGATTGCACGGCCCTCCGAGCTGTCGACACGTCATGGCCTTCATCATGGTTCTCCTTTGTTCGGGTTGTGCCGATCGAAACGGCGATGCAAGTCGCCGCTGCGCCGACTCAGGCTTGCGCGATCCGGATCAAGTTCCCTGACGGGTCGCGCACGGCGCAGTCTCGGGCTCCCCACGGCTGGGACTTGGGTTCCTGGAGCACCTCGGCGCAGCCAGACGCACGCACCCGCTCGAAGGTCTCGTCCAGATCGCTGGCCAAGAAGATCGCCGCCTGGATCGAGCCCTTGGTGACCAACTCGAGCAGCGCGTCTCCGTCCTCCTGAGACCGGCCACCGTGGGGCTGGGACAGCACCACGTCGAGGTCTTGCCCGGGGGCGCCGACCGTGACCCACCGGAACTCTCCTCTCTTCACGTCATTCCGGACCTCGAAGCCGAGGACATCGCGGTAGAAGCGCAACGCCTCCTCCGGGTCGTGCACCGGGATGAACATGGTCGACACCGCAATGGTCATGGCACCGATCGTACGAAACCGACCCCGCGTTGACTTCTCCGATCGTGATCGATCGCCTTCCTGATCAGCGGGACGGTCGCAGATGTCGCATGGCCACGCAAGGGGGGACGGACTCCAGATCACGGTGGTCCAGCTGCCGGTATGCCGACGGGCTCATGCCAACGACCTCCGAGAACCGGGTACTGAAGGATCCCAGCGACGTGCAGCCGACAGCAACGCAGCTCTCGGTCACCGAGACTCCCGACCGGAGTAGAGACTGCGCCCGCTCGATCCGTCGCGTCATCAGATAGCCGTACGGAGTCTCCGAGAACGTCTCACGGAACCGACGCGAGAAGTGCCCCGGTGACATGCACGCTGCCTCGGCCATCGCCGGCACATCGAGCGGACGCGCATAGTTCCGGTCGATGAAGTCCCTCGCTCGCCGCAGATCAGCAAGCTCGCGAAGCCGCTCCGGGGTCATGCAACGACGCTAACCCACCAACTCCGCCTGCCAGAGGAGTGCTCCGACGGTGCCGGTCGGAGACACTCGATAACACCCGCCCCGTAGCCCGGTGGGCCCGCAGGGAGGCGCGCCAAAGTCCGAAGCCTCTTCGTGGTACGAGATAATCCCATGCGCTCAACTTGGGGGTCCGATGCCATCTGTCATCGATCGCAGCTGCACTTGAAACGTAGGCGTCTCGCTTCGAGATCGATCGCTACGGTGTCGGCATGATGATGACGGTGATGGCCCGTGTCCGGGCGACTCCCAACCGAGCGCGACACGAGGCGGCGCGAA
>DASQFE010000657.1:0-5860 GCA_035633295.1 Ilumatobacteraceae bacterium
GCGCTGTCGGGGTAGTAGTAGAAAAGCTTCTCGCCGGTGGTCGAGTGGTAGAAGTCGCTCGTCGTCCCCGGCCCGGTGATCACCCGATGCAAGCCGTTGTCGATCTCCTGCCACGCCTCCTCCGACATGGGGATCTGACGCATGACCTCGCCCGACACGTTGGCCGGCACGGCGAGCTTCGCCTCCGACAGGTCCGCGTACCCCTGCGTCACCGAATCCGGCACACCCGGCTGCCAGACGGCCTTGATGATCTCGGGCCGCATGAGGAAGCCCCGGTTGGCGATCGCCGAATATCCCATTGCCAGCTGCAGCGGTGACGCCGAGAGCAGGCCCTGGCCGATGGCGAGCTGGACATTGTCGCCGGTGAAATAGTTCGACCCCTCGACCTCGCTGATGACACCTCGTTCGGCGTAGTCGGCCTTCAGGGCGGCGTCGGGGACGGTGCCATCGAATGCGTACGGCAATTCGATGCCGGGGTCGGAACCGAACCCGAACTTGCGGACCTCCTCCTGCAGCACCGGCTGGGAGTCGTTGTTCGTCATGATCAGCTCGCCGATGCGGTAGAAGAACGTGTCGGACGAGACGGCCAGCGCCGTTTCCACGTCGACCGAGCCGTACACGCACGGACGTCCCGTGCCACTGCAGGTGGCGTTCCGGTACACGCATCTGACGAGGCCCGAGTTGCACCGCTCCTCCTCGACCGACTCCATCCGGTACGAGCCCTCGTCGCGGTAGTAGTCGTTCGTGGTCAGTAACCCGTTGTCGAGCGCGGCGAACGCGGTGAACGGCTTGAACGTCGACCCGAGGTTGTACCGGCCCTGGATGGCCCGGTTCACGAGGATCGACTCGTCGGGATCGATCGGATTCCCGAGTGCGTCGACCGACGGGAAGACCTGTTCGAACTTGCCGTCGCCGAGGTCAGCTTCGAACCATCGATTGTCGAAGGTGGGAGAGCTGGCGAGCGCGATGATCTGCCCGTTCTGGTAGTTCTGGACGACCACCGAACCGGCGGGGGCTTTGTAGGGCACCTCCTCCGGATACTCCGGGAACACTCGCTCCTCGAAGTTCGTCTCGGGGTCCAACGGATTCCTGGCTGTCACCTGCTTGCGGAGTGCGAGCTGCGTCTGAAGTGCCTGCTCGGCGAATTGCTGCTGATCGAGATCGATCGTGAGTTGGACGTCGTTGCCGTTGATCGGCGGAATGCGTTCGACCTCGCGCACGATGCGGTTGGCATTGTCGACCTCGTAGGTGACTGAGCCCCACGTGCCGTGCAACTCATCTTCCATGCTCAGCTCGATGCCGAACTGGCCAACGCGTTCGTTCAGGAAGTAGCCGAGCCCCTCGTAGTAATCCTTCGACTCAGCAGTGATGCGGCCCATGTACCCCACCACATGGCTGGCGAGCGGGGCGAAGGGATACACCCGGCGCGACTGTTCGAGGATCTGCACGCCGGGAAGGTCTTCGATTCGCTCCTGGATGGCGACTGCGGTTGGTTCGAGAATGTCCTCGGCGACGGGCATCGGCAGGAACGGGCTGTAGATCCCACTCTCGTACCGGGCCTCCATCTCCTCGATCGGCACATCGACCCATCCGGACAGGCGGCGGAAGATCTCGGTGCGGTACGTCTCGCTCCGGATGATCTCCCAGTCGACACCGACGGTGAGTACACGATCATTGTCGGCGAGAATCCGACCTTCGGCGTCGAAGATGCGGCCGCGCTCGGGGAGCAGTGGGACGGTTCGCAGCTTGGTCTGATTGACCTCGGCCTGCAGGCTCTCTTGTTCGACGGTCTGCAGGAACCACAGCCGCGCCCCGACCAGCCCGAACAGCAGCATCCCCACGAGCGCCAAGACACCGAGACGTGCGGCGCGCTTGTCAGCAGCCATTACACGCCTGCGCGTTGGTGGGAGCGGAGATCACCATGACATACCAGTCTGCATGTTACAAACGTGTTGCGGGGCGCGGGCGGAGTGACGTGACAACTCCCCGATTCACACCTGGCTCACACTCTTGGGCGGCGTCGGCTCACACTGGAGTGTCGCCGCCGATGGGCTGGGTCCACTCGGGTCGTTTCATGCGCAGGCACCATCGTGCGAGCGGCACGAGCACCGGGCTCATCACCGCCGCCGAGATCGCCACGACCGGAACCACCAGTGCCAATCGATCCTGGAACGGTTCGGGTTCACCGACAAAGAGCCGCACAACTGGGATCATGAGTGCTCCAGCAGCCGCGCCGAGGCCGGTGAACAGCGCATTCAGCCACCACTGGGGGTCGGCGGCGATCAGTGCCAGCAGACCTCCGACCACGCCGGCGATCGTCATGGCTGTTGCCGTCGACCCCAACGGCGTGCCCTCGGCAAGGTCGAACATGATGCCGAACACGAAGCCCGCGAGGGCCCCACGCTCGCTGCCACCGGCGGCTCCGGCGGCGGCGGCAGTCGCCATCATCAGCTGGACGATGACGCCATTGATCTGCAGATCGACGAAGAGCGTCCGCTGCAGCGCCAACAGCACCATGCCGACGGGGATCAGCCTGACGAGCGGCCCTTGGATGAACGCTGCGAACATCAGCCGCTCCGAGGACGGGGCGGGCGTCGGCCGCTGGTCACTGGTCGACTTCGGACAGCGGCTTGTAGAGGACCACTCGAACGAAGTTGAGCCGGGCGAGATCTGCGTGCAGCCCCACGTCGAGCAGTGGTCCGCCTGACCCTGGCCGATTGGCGCGGTTGAGGATCCGACCGACCGGGATTCCCGGGGGTGCGAGGCTCGTTGCCCCGCCGGCCGTTTCGACGAGATCGCCGGCCTGCAGCTCGGCGAGCGACGGCACATCCGCTACGAAGCGGATCTGCGGTAGCCGGAGTCGGCCGCGTCCTTCGAGTGCACCGTATTCCTTCTCGATGATCGGCGGTGTCGTGGTGGTGGTGGTGGTGGTGGTGGTCGTTGCCGTACCTGTCTGTGCAAGCACCGAATCCGACGGCACCGAATCCGACGGCACCGAATCCGCAGGAACGGAATCGGCTGTGTTGAACGCCTCGGCCAGGTCCCGGAGCTCAGCCGCGGTCAGTGGACGACCGTTCGCGTCGACGAACAGGGACGGCGGTGTGGCTCCCGGCAGGGAGGTGTCCGGTACCGCAGACCCATCAGGGGCGGTCACTCCCGGCACGAGCGCAGGGGGCACCGTCGAGGTCGTCGTTGTCGTTGCGGCATCGGCGACCTGCTGCGGGTCGAGACCCGACGGCGTCGTGACGGTGGGTGCGTCGTCAACCGCCTGATCGGAGGACGTGACCTTGACGGCAACGCTGTAGCGGGCGTCGGTCACGAGCATCACACGGGCTGAATTGACCGACACCTGAGTGACCTTGCCGACGAGACCCGCCTGATTCACGACCGGCATCCCCACCTCGATGCCGCTGCGCGAGCCCTTGTCGATCTCGATCACCTGGTCGAGGTTGTTGGCTGCATAGCCGACGACGCGGGCCACCTCGGTATCGATTCCCGACAGCGACGGAAGGCTGTAGAGCGCCTGGAGTTCCTTGCCCTCGATGACCGCTGCCTCTGCTGCAGCCTGCCCTCCGATCAAGCGATCAACTTCCTCCTGGAGCGCCAGGTTCTCCTGCTCGAGGTCGTCGAACTTGGTGATGCCGAACCAGACACGTTCGATCGGATTGGTCACGACATTGGTTGCCGACTCGACCGGACCCATGGCCAACGAGAAGCCGTTGCGAACGCCGTCGATCACCGGATTGCCTCGGAGATCGAGCGTCAGCAGGAGTGCCGTGGTGAGCAGCAGCGCGAGAATGACGCGCTTGCGCCCGACGGAGTAGATGGCCATGGTGACGGTGGGGTCAGCGCGCGGCCAACGGTCAGTCCCCGCCGCCGAGCGACATGAGGCCACGCATGGCATCGATGTTCTCGAGGGCCCGGCCGGATCCGATGACCACGCTGTACAGCGGCTCGTCAGCGATGCGAATCGGCATCCCTGTTTCGTGCGTCAACCGTTGGTCGAGCCCGCCGAGCAGGGCGCCGCCGCCCGTGATCGTGATGCCATCTTCCATGATGTCGGCCGCCAACTCGGGTGGGGTCTTGTCGAGCGTGGTCTTCACGGCGTCAACGATGGCAGAGATTGGTTCCGCAAGGGCTTCACGTACCTGCTCGGTCGTGACCTGAACGGTACGGGGCAGCCCGGAGATCAGGTCGCGTCCGCGGATGTCGGCGGTGAGTTCGAGTTCCAGTGGCCACGCCGAGCCCATCTGGATCTTGATCTCCTCGGCGGTTCGATCACCGATGGCCAGGGAGAACTCCTTCTTGACGTACTGCAGCACGGCGTCGTCGAGTTCGTCGCCGGCGACGCGAATCGACTGCGCCGTGACGATGCCTCCAAGTGAGATGACAGCGACCTCGGTGGTACCGCCGCCGATGTCGACGATCATGTTGCCTGACGGCTCGTGGACCGGCAGATCGGCGCCGATCGCCGCGGCCATCGGTTCTTCGATGATGTGAACGGGCTTGCGGGCACCGGCGTATTCGGCGGCGTCCTGAACGGCGCGCTGTTCGACACCCGTGATCCCCGACGGCACGCAGATCACCATGCGCGGCTTGCTCCACTTCGAGCTGTGCACCTTCTGGATGAAGTACCGCAGCATCTTCTCGCAGACCTCGAAGTCGGCAATGACGCCGTCTTTGAGAGGCCGGATCACCTTGATGTGGTTCGGGGTTCGACCCATCATCCGTTTGGCTTCCATGCCGACGGCGACCGGGCGACCGTCGTTGGCATTGAGTGCGACCACGGAGGGTTCGTTGAGGACCACACCGTGGCCCCGGACGTAGATCAACGTGTTGGCCGTGCCCAGGTCGATGGCCAGGTCACGCCCGAGACTGAGCGGATTGTTGCGGGCCATTTGCTGGCCACCTTTCGCGAGCTGTCGAGAGTTCTGATCCGGCACTTCAACCGTGCCAGCAACCAGGAACTCCCAATGTTACAGATTGGGGAAGAAAATCCCGATCTCGCGCTCGGCGGAGGCCAGCGAATCGCTGCCGTGCACCAGGTTCTCGGTGAACAGGATGCCGAGATCGCCTCGAATGGTTCCCGGGGCCGCCGTACGCGGATTGGTTGCGCCCATCATCGCACGGACCACTTCCCATGTATCTTCGGGGCCCTCGATGACCAGTGCCACCACGGGGCCGCGACCCATGAACTCGACGAGTTCGCCGTAGAAGCCTTTGCCGACGTGCTCTTCGTAGTGCCGGGCGAGGATGTCAGCGTCGAGTTGGCGCAACTCCATGGCGACAACGTCGAGGTTCTTCGCTTCGAATCGCGACACAACTTCGCCGACGAGCTTGCGCTCCACAGCATCAGGCTTCAACAGGACCAGCGTGCGATCAGACATCCCGCCGAACCTACCCCCCTTCCAGGCTCCTACCTCCGAAATTCTCCTCGGAGTGCGCGCCCAGCGCGCAGCCCGAGGAGAATTTCGGAGAGGGTTGGTTCGGGGCGGTCGTCAGTTGGCGGAGCGTTGGAGGACGGGGCGGGCGGCGCCGGCGGTGTAGAGGCTGCCGGTGACGAGGATCGCGTCGTCACCGTCGGCGTACTCCATGGCGCGTTGGCACGCGGCATCGACGGAGTCGAAGACGTACACGTCGTCACAGCCGAGGCGACGGGCCGCGTCGGCGACAGCGGCTGCGGGAACGCCGCGTGGTGATGGCGCCGTGCAGGCGAAGACGATGTCGAACTCGTCGGCGCGCAGAGCGGCAAGCATCTCATCAGGATCTCGAAGGGTGCCGACGACGAGGATCCGGCGGCCGTCAGGATCGAAATCCTGGAAGAAAACTGCTGCACACGTGTCGGCGCCCGGGGCATTGT
>DASQFE010000658.1:0-1987 GCA_035633295.1 Ilumatobacteraceae bacterium
AGACGTCGATGCCACGACGCATTTCTACGAAATTCTCATGGGGTTCCCGCTCGTGCACACCGAGATCACCGCCCTCGGCGAGAGTTGGATCCGTCACGTCTTCTACGACATCGGCGCAGGTAAGAACAGCGAGGCCGAGTGCATCGCGTTTTTCGAACTCCACGAGGTGGGTGAGCAGCCGGGCTGGACCACCGACGTGTCACACGGCGTCGGCCTCCCCTTCTGGGTCAACCACTGCGCCTTCCGAGCAACCGCCGAGCAGCAGGAAGCCGTGCGAGCTCGGATGACCGCCGAGGGCATCGAGCCGGCGATGGAGCAGGACCACGGCTGGTGCCATTCGCTGTACTACCTCGACCCGAACGGCATCATGGTCGAGCTGTGTCGGGACACACCTGGCTTCCAGCCCGACCCGGCTGAAGCCCACCGGCTCCTCGGCGTCGACCCGCTCGTCGAGGCGACCGCCCATTCGGCCGAAGGGGCCTGACATGCCCCGTCTCGGCCAGGTCGGCAAGGACGACGCCCATCCGTTCGCACAGGCGATCTACGGCATGATTTTCGACGGCCGTGACCCGGTGGTCGAACCCGGCACGGCGTCGGGCACACCGGGCAACTGGTGGACGGTGTTCGCGCTGGTCCCCGACGCCTTCGACCACACCACCGCCGGATTCCAGTTCTATCGCGACCCCGAACGCCGGCTCGATCCCAAGCTTCGCGAGCTCGGCCAGACGCGGGCGGGGTTCGCCGTGGGGAGCCAGTTCGTTTTCAGCCAGCACTGCAAGGCGATGCGCGACGTCGGCTTCACCGACGAGCAGGTCGCCGCGATCCCGGCGTGGTCGGTCGCCGACTGTTGGACTCCGGTCGAGCGTGCCGTGCTTGCCTACGCCGACTGTCTCACACTGGCGCACGGCCGCGTGCCGGACGCGCTGTTCGACGAGTTGAAGCGGCATCTCTCCGACGAGGAGATCCTCGAGTTCACCTACGTCACGTGCACCTACGCCATGCACGCCACGATGTCGAAGGCGCTCCGCCTCGAATACGACGACGTCGACGAACGCGTGGTCGAGGTCGCCGACCCCTCGGGGCAGATGGCAGGACTCGACGTGATGTCGGTCGTCGACGATCCCGCACTGTCCGACGACGTCGATGGCGGCTGACCGCCCCACCGCCCGGACCTTCGCCCGGACCCGAAATTCGGAGCGGGGGTTGCGCCCAGCGCAACGTTCGCTCCGAATTTCGGTAGGCGTGAGTGTGAGGGCGCGACGATGATGTTGGCGGCACTCGGCGATCTGGTCGAGGACATCGTCGTTCGGCTCGACGGCCCCGTGAACGTTGCCTCGGACACACCGGCGCAGATCTCGCGTCGACGCGGTGGGAGCGCGGCAAATGTTGCGGTGGCGACCGCAGGGCTCGGGCACGGCGCACGCTTCCTCGGCCAGGTTGGCAGCGACGCCATCGGATCGGCACTGCTGGCCGAAATGACCGCCGACGGTGTCGACATCGCGATGGTGCAGCGAGCCGGGTCGACCGGCACGATCGTGGCATTGGTCGACCAGACCGGCGAACGATCGATGCTCACCGACCGGCGGACGTGCATCGACCTGTCCGATCCCGACCCATCGTGGCTCGACGGCGTGGGGGCGCTCCACGTGCCGCTCTACTCGCTCGCAACCGGAGCGATAGCGGCGACGGCAATCACGGTGATCGGGTGGGCCCACGAACGCAACATCGACGTGTCGATCGACGTGTCGTCGAGTGCCGTCATGCGTGAGATGGGCATCGACCGTGTGCGCCAACTCCTCGCCGACGTGAGCCCTGACCTGATCCTCGCCAATCTCGATGAGGCCACCACCCTCCGCATCGACGGGGTCATCGACAGCGCCGTCACGATCGTGAAACAGGGACCGGATCCTGCGGTCGTGTACTCGCCGACCAGGCCGTCGGTCGAAGTACCCGGGCTCGTCGTGGCCGACGTCAGCGACACCACCGG
>DASQFE010000659.1:0-6225 GCA_035633295.1 Ilumatobacteraceae bacterium
AAGACGTCGGGGGCGATCTCCTCACACAGGCCGTCGCCGGTGCACAGATCCTGGTCGATCCAGACCTTCATGTCAGTGGGCTCCTCGTTACAGGGTTGCGGGGGATTACGGGGATTGCTGTGGACGAAATGTCAACGGTCATGAGTTTACACGGCCAAGCACGTGCAAACACGCTTCGGCGTTGTGCGTGTACATTCGGCGCCATGGCAGTTGATGGTGACGATCGCTCCGCCGACCCGAACACCGAACTCGTTGCATTGAACGACGAGATCGCCCACCTCCGCGCCCGTCTCGCTGACGGACCCAAGCGGGTGCATTCACTGGAGGAACGGCTTCTCGAAACCAAGGGGCAGCTCGCCGCGGCCGTCGGGCAGAACGAGAAGCTGTCGTACACGCTTCGCGAAGCCCGCGAACACATCGCCACGCTGCGCGACGAAGTCGACAAGCTCTCCCAGCCGCCATCGGCCTACGGCGTGGTCGTCGGCAAGAACGACGACGACACGGTCGACATCCTGACCAGTGGCCGCAAGATGCGGGTTGCACTTCATCCCGACATCGACCACGAACTGCTCGACCGCGGCGCCGAAGTCGTGCTCAACGAGAGCTACAACGTCGTCATGGCCCGTAGCCCGGAGATCACGGGCGAGGTGGTCACGGTCAAAGACGTCATGGACGACGGGATTCGCATCGTGGTGGTCGGCCGCGCCGACGAAGAGCGCGTGTGCGAACTGGCCGACAACATGCGGGGGACGCACATCCGAGCCGGCGATCATCTCCGGCTCGACGTCCGCTCGAACCTGCTGTTGGAGAAGCTGCCACGGCCCGAGGTCGAGCATCTGCTGTTGGAGGAAGTGCCGGACATCTCGTACACCGATATCGGTGGTCTCGACGACCAGATCGAACAGATCGCCGACGCCGTCGAACTGCCGTTCCTCCACCAAGACCTGTTCGCCGAACACCAGCTCCCGGCGCCGAAGGGCATCCTGCTGTACGGCCCGCCGGGTTGCGGCAAGACCCTGATCGCCAAGGCCGTCGCCAACAGCCTGGCCAAGAAGGTCGCCGAGAGTGTCGGCGAGGGCAAGGGCCGCAGCTACTTCATCAACATCAAGGGCCCCGAGCTGCTCAACAAGTACGTGGGTGAAACCGAGCGTCAGATCCGCCTCGTCTTCCAGCGGGCGCGGGAAAAGAGCGACGAAGGTTGGCCCGTGATCGTGTTCTTCGACGAGATGGACTCGATGTTCCGCACTCGCGGGACAGGGATCAGCTCCGACATGGAGTCCACGATCGTTCCGCAGTTGCTCGCCGAAATCGACGGTGTCGAGGGCCTGAAGAACGTCATCGTGATCGGCGCCACCAACCGCGAAGACCTGATCGACCCGGCGATCCTGCGCCCGGGTCGCCTCGACGTGAAAATCAAGATCGAGCGGCCCAATGCTGCTGCCGCCGCGGCCATCTTTGCCCGCTACCTCACCAACGAGATCCCGATTGCTCCCGACGAGGAGATCGCCGACATGATCGAGGCCACCGTCGAGGAGATGTATCGCGACGACGAGGCCAACCGCTTCCTCGAGGTGACCTATCAGAACGGCGACAAGGAGATCCTCTACTACAAGGACTTCTCGTCGGGCGCCATGATCGAGAACGTGGTCCGGCGCGCGAAGAAGCTTGCGATCAAGCGTGTGATCAGCGGTGGAGTCAAGGGGGTGAGTACCCAGGACCTGCTCGACTCGATCAAGCAGGAGTACAAGGAACACGAAGACCTGCCGAACACGACGAACCCTGACGACTGGGCGAAGATCTCGGGCAAGAAGGGCGAACGCATCGTGTTCATCCGCACGCTGGTGTCCAAGCAGGCCGAAGACGACGTCGCCGGCGGTCGGGCGATCGAACGGGTGCAGACCGGGCAGTATCTGTGACGGGACGGCGCGAGTACGACGTCGTGGTCTACGGGGCGACGAGCTTCGTCGGCCAGATCCTGTGCCGGTACCTCGTTCGCCGCCATGGCGCAGTCGGCACGTTGCGCTGGGCGATTGCGGGACGTGACCTCGCCAAGCTCGACCAGGTGGCCCGCTCCACTGGAGCCGACGTACCGCGGATCGTGGCCGATGCCTCGGACCGCGCTGCCCTCGACGCGTTGACAGCATCAACCAGGGTGGTCGTGTCGACCGTCGGGCCGTACGCGCTGTACGGATCCGAGCTGGTCGAATCGGTCGTTGAAGCAGGCATCGACTACTGCGACCTGACTGGCGAGGTGCAGTGGATGCGCCGCATGATCGACCAGCACCAGACCCGTGCCGTAGCGACCGGCGCCCGGGTCGTCCACGCCTGTGGTTTCGACTCGATCCCCTCCGACCTCGGCACATGGTTCACCCAGCAGCGCGCGATCGAGCAGTTCGGCGAACCGTGCACCGAGGTCCGCATGTCGGTGGCCGGCGCCAAGGGTGGCGTCAGTGGGGGCACGCTTGCCAGCGGCATGAACATGTTCGAGGAAATGGCGGCCGCCCCGGAGCTCCGGGCCATCACGGCCGACCCGTACGTCCTCGCTCCGGTCGACCTCCGTACGGGACCCAAACAACCCGGACTCGGACGACCGACACACGACGACCGATTCCAGAGCTGGGTCGGGCCGTTCGTGATGGCCCCGACCAACAGTGCTGTCGTACTGCGAAGCCACGCGCTCCTCGGCCGGCCGTGGGGGAGAGACTTCACGTACGGCGAAACGATGATGACCGGCGTTGGAGCCGTTGGAGCGGTCAAGGCCTATGCCATGACGGCGGGGCTGGCAGCCTTTGCCGGTGTGGCGAGCCTCGGCCCCACGCGTCGGCTGCTCGGCAAGGTGATGCCCAAGCCCGGCTCAGGCCCCGACGCCGCCACGCAGCAGGCCGGTTACTTCGACATCCGGTTCGTCGGTCGCACAGCATCGGGCGCGACGATCCGCACGAAGGTGACCGGCGATCAGGACCCGGGCTACGGATCGACTGCGAAGATGCTGGGGGAGTCGGCCGCCGGTTTCCTCGATCTCGATTCGTCCGATGTGGGCGGTGGCTTCTGGACCCCGGCCAGTGCGTTCGGCGACGCGTTGGTCGAGCGGCTCGAGGCTCACGCCGGCGTTCGATTCGACGTGCTCTGACGTGCTGTGAAGATGTGAGCTGAACACCGCCTTGGCCGATGGCTCCGCTAGGTTCACGCCATGGCGCTGACCAAGGTCTGCGGGATCGAGACCGAGTACGGCATCGTCGTGCGCGGCGGCGAGAACAATCCTGTCTCGGCGTCATCGATGCTCATCAATGCCTATGTGGCTGCGACGAACCGCCAGCGCGGCCGAATCGGTTGGGACTTCGAAGACGAGCAACCTGCCAACGACGCTCGGGGCTTCTCGTTCGACGACTCGTTCGCTCCCGAGGTCGAGACGATGCTGGTCAACGCCGTGCTCACCAACGGCGCCCGCTACTACGTCGATCACGCCCATCCGGAGATCTCGACCCCCGAGGTGACCACCGCACGTGAAGCACTCGTGTGGGATCGTGCGGCCGAGGAGATCGTTCGGGCCTCGATGGAGCATGTTCGTGCGCTGCTTCCCGACGGCGGGGAAATCATCGTCCACAAGAACAACTCCGACGGCAAGGGCAACAGCTACGGCTGCCACGAGAACTACCTCATCGCTCGCGAGGTACCGTTCGGGCGTCTGGCCAGCCAGATCACGTCGCATTTCGTGACCCGCCAGGTGTTCTGCGGGGCAGGCAAGGTCGGCTGCGAACTGCCCGGTCGCCCCGATGATCACGTGGCCTACCAACTCAGCCAGCGTGCCGACTTCTTCGAGGAGGAGATCGGACTCGAAACCACACTGAAGCGGCCGATCGTCAACACCCGGGACGAGCCTCACGCCGACGCCCAGAAGTACCGCCGACTGCACGTGATCGTCGGTGACGCGAACATGAGCGAGGTGGCCACGTACATGAAGGTGGCCACGACCGCCGTCGTCCTCGCGATGATCGAAGATGACGAACTCGGCGACGACTGGTTGCTCGGCAACCCCGTCGCGGCGATCCGCCAGGTGAGCCACGACCCCACGCTGCGCCAGACGGTCAAGCTGCGCGACGGGTCTCGAGCCACGGCCCTCGAGGTCCAGTGGGGATTGCTTGAACGGGCCCGCAAGTACGAGCAGTCGCACGGGCTGAGTTGTGTTGGCGACGATGTCGCGCTCGACGTGCTCGACCGATGGGAGGCCGTGCTGACCGGCCTCGAATCCGACCCGTCCACGGTGGCGGGCCAGGTCGACTGGGTCGCCAAGCAGCGTCTCGTCGAGGGCTACGCAGCTCGTCACGACCTCCAGCCTGGGTCCGGTCGCCTCAAGGCGATCGATCTGCAGTATCACGACCTGCGCGTCGACCGATGCCTGGCGTTGCGAGCAGGGCTCGACACCATGGTGTCGCCTGACGAAGTCGTTGCGGCGATGACCGAGCCACCCACGACGACGCGCGCCTACTTCCGCGGCACATGCCTCGCCAAGTACCCCAACGAGGTCGTCGCCGCGAACTGGGACTCGTTGGTGTTCGACATCGGACGTGATCCCCTCCGGCGCGTCCCGATGATGGAACCATTGCGCGGCACGGCCGAACACGTTGGTACGTTGATCGCCCAGAGCGACACGGCCAGGGAACTCCTCGACCGCCTCGGTCAATGAACGCCAACCAACACTCAACCGACACCTGAAGGGAAGCACTGATGGCAGAACGCACCCAGAAGTCGAAGAACACAACGAGCCGTGAGACGGGGGCGACGACGGAGGCCGCGCCGGCGGTCACCGAGACCGGCGAGAAGCTCAAGGCCGAACTCGATGATCTGCTCGACGAGATCGACGAAGTGCTCGAAACGAACGCCGAGGACTTCGTGAAGTCGTATGTCCAAAAAGGCGGTCAGTAATCCGTGACGATGCCGTTGTTCACCACGGGTGACGATCCCGGGTCGAGCTTCCCCGAATTGTTGAAGCGGGTCGGGCTCTCACCCGCCGCTCCCACAGGGATGTCGAGTGATCTGATGCGTGACCTCTCGGTGCCCCACGCCACCACCTGTGTGGCGCTGACCTATGCCGACGGCGTGGTGATGGCAGGCGACCGGCGGGCGACCTCCGGCAATCTGATCTCGCATCGAACCATGGAGAAGGTCGTGCAGGCCGATCGCCACAGTGGCGTCGCCATTGCCGGTGCGGCCGGGCCGGCGATGGAGATGATCCGGTTGTTCCAGTTGCAGCTCGAGCACTACGAGAAGGTCGAGGGGTCGTCGATCAGCCTCGAGGGCAAGGCCAACCAATTGTCGATGATGGTCAGAGGCAATCTTCAAGCAGCCATGATGGGAATGATCGTCGTGCCGATCTTCGGTGGGTTCGACCTGCGTCGAGAGTGCGGGCGCCTGTGGGACTACGACGCCACCGGCGGACGCTATGAAGAGCGTGACTACGTGACGACCGGGTCGGGAAGCCTGCATGCGGGCACAGTCATCAAGGTCGGTTTCCGTGACGACATGAACCGCGACGAGGCCGTGAATCTGGCGGCGCGGTCACTGTGGGAGGCGGCCGACGCCGACTCCGCCACCGGTGGCCCTGATGGGTTGCGGGGGATCTATCCCGTGGTGGCCACCATCGATGCCGACGGATGGGAGCGCCTCGACGACGACGATCTCGCCAGCCGGTACGAAGCGATCGTGGCGGAGGTGCGTTCACGATGAGCATGCCGTTCTACGTCGCCCCCGAACAGATGATGAAGGATCGTGCCGACTTCGCGCGCAAGGGCATTGCCCGCGGGCGAGCGTTGGTGGCGATCCGGTACAACGACGGCATCGTCATCGTTGCCGAGAATGCGTCGCAGACCCTGCGCAAGGTGAGCGAGATCTACGATCGCATCGCCTTCGCCGGCGTCGGCAAGTACAACGAGTTCGATCAACTTCGCGTGGCTGGCGTCCGTGCGGCGGACCTGAAGGGCTTCCAGTACTCGCGCGACGACGTGGATGCGCGCAGCCTGGCGAACAGCTATGCCCAGATGCTCGGCACGATCTTCACCCACGAGATGAAGCCGATGGAGGTGGAGATCCTCGTTGCCGAGGTCGGCCTCGAGCCGTCGGGGGATCAGATGTTCCACATCCTGTACGACGGCACGGTGGTCGACGAGCGCGACTACGCCGCGATCGGCGGCGACGCCGAAGCGATCAACGCCCGCCTCGCCGAGACGT
>DASQFE010000660.1:0-4432 GCA_035633295.1 Ilumatobacteraceae bacterium
AGAGTTAGCGGCCATCAGGTGCATCAGGTCGGCCGGCGCGCACCCGAACCGGTCGCCGCAGTTGGCGCCCACCGGGCGACCAACTGTTCGTCGTCCCCGGCTACTTCGCGCTCGACGTCTAATACGAGCGCTCGAAACTTCTCCGCCGCCTGTGTCAGCGGACGTGCCTTGAGGCTGACGACGCCGAAGTTCAGATGCAGCCACGGTGCCGTGCACAACGCGACGACGCGACCTCGCTCGAGTTCCTCTGCCACGGAGGAAAGAGGTACGGCCGTGATCGCATTCGAATTCTCGAGGATGCGCTTGACGGTCGATAGGTCGCTGCACTCAATGGCTGGAAATACATGCCGGGGCGAAAATGCACCGATGACTGCGTGCTGGGCGGCGAGCAGTTGATCGAGGACGTGTGGCGGGATTCGCGTGGGCGCGACGACCGGCCAGCCGAATACGTCGCCAACCTGGACGTTTGGCTGTGAGGCCAGCGGGTGCTCGCTGCGTGCAACGAAGTACACGGTCTGTGGAAACGTGAACGGCGGCACCTCGATGTCCCGCTCCCGCTTCAGCTGACTGGTCTCAAGCACGACGAAATCGAGTTCGCGGCTGCGCAGCTGCTGCATCAGTGCGCCCCACGTGTTGACGCGAATTTGCACGCTCACTTTGGGGAATTGCTCCACGAATCGGGCTGCAGCCTTGCCGATGACGGATTCGGCGGGATAGGGGCCGGCACCGACCGCCAGTTGCCAGGTCTGAAGGGCTCCCTGCCCGTGGGAGTTACGAACGAAATCGTCAGCCAACCGCAAGAGATCGCGCGCACGCTCGAGCTGCAACAACCCGCTGTCGGTCGGAATGGCGCCGCTGCTATTACGCGTGAACAGAACCGTGCCGAGTTGCCTTTCCAGCTTCTTGATGCTGTGCGAGAGCGCGGGTTGACTCATTTCTAGCGCGGCCGCCGCACGCATGAAGCTGCCGTGTTCCGCGAGGGCCACGAGGTGACGGAGTTGATGGAGTTCGATTGTCATGCGCCAAATATATGGGAGGTATACAAAGTATTCATGCAGTGAATGCCCTTATCCCGAGTTATGACAAGGGGAGGCAAAGTGCTTCGACCGAATGCGTCTTGGGCGCGCATTCCGTTCAAACACCACGATTTGAATCGGTAGAGGGCGGCAATATGAAACGAACGGGAGTCACTGGGCTGCTGGGCATGGCGCTCGCAGCGACGCTGGGCGCGGCATTGCCCTCCAGCGCAATCGCACAACAGGGCCAGGCGGTCGGTCCGTATACCGACTTCAAGGGCACCATCAAGCTCGATGTCCGCGATTCGGTGCCCGACTGGGGCCCGTTCACGCCGAAGCGCGCGCCCGAAGGCGCGCCGAACGTGCTCTTCGTGCTGTTCGACGACACCGGCCTCGCGTCCTGGTCGCCGTACGGTGGCCGCATCAACATGCCGACGCTGCAGAAGCTGGCGGACCAGGGGGTGCGCTACACCCAGTGGCACACGGTAGCGCTGTGCTCGCCCACCCGGTCGACACTGCTCACCGGCCGCAATCACCACCTGAATGGCATGGCCTCGATCACCGAGGGTGCCGAAGGCTTCCCGGGCGCGAGCGGACGCATCCCCGCGCAGGCCGCCACGATCGCCCAGGTCCTGCAGGACAACGGCTACAGCACGTTCTGGGTGGGCAAGAACCACAACGTGCCGGAGCAGGACGTGGCGTCCGGCGCGAGCCGGCGGCAATGGCCGCTTTCGCTCGGCTTCGATCGCTTTTACGGCTTCATTGGCGGCGAGACCAACCAGTACTATCCCGACCTGGTCGAGGACAACAAGTTCGTCGAGCAGCCGTACGGCCCGGAGCAGGGCTACCACCTCTCCAAGGACCTCGCCGATCACGCGCTGCAGATGATCCGCGACCAGAAGGCGAGCAATCCTTCCAAGCCCTGGTACATGTGGTTCAACCCGGGCGCCAACCACGCACCGCACCAGGCGCCGCAGGAATACATCGACAAGTACAAGGGCAAGTTCGACGACGGCTACGAGGCGTATCGCACCTGGGTGCTGGCCAGGATGATCGAAAAGGGGGTCGTGCCGAAGGGCACGAAGCTCACGCCGATCAACCCGATGCCGGAGTCGCAGGCCAATCCCGGCGACATGGTGCGGCCGTGGAATTCGTTGAATGCCGACGAAAAACGGCTCTTCTCGCGCATGGCGGAGGTTTACGCCGGCTTCTCGGAGTACACGGACGCCCAGGTCGGCCGGATCATCGACTACCTGGAACAATCCGGGCAGCTCGAGAACACGATCGTCCTTTACGCGGCGGACAACGGCGCATCGGGCGAAGGCAGCCCGAACGGCTCGGTCAACGAGAACAAGTTCTTCAACGGCTACCCGGACGAACTGTCCGAGAACATGAAGTTGATCAATGACCTCGGCGGTCCGAACACATACGAGCACTTCCCCACGGGTTGGGCCGTTGCGTTCTCGACGCCGTTCCAGATGTTCAAGCGGTACTCGCAGTACTCCGGCGGTACGACCGACCCGCTGGTCATTTCGTGGCCGAAGGGCATCAAGGCGCGTGGTGAAATCCGCGACCAGTACCACCACTCGGTTGACATCGTTCCGACCCTGCTCGAGGTCATCGGCCTCGAGATGCCGACGACCTACCGCGGCGTCGAGCAGTTCCCGCTGTCGGGCGTGTCGATGAAGTACTCGTTCGATGCCAAGCCCGACGCGCCGACGACGAAGAAGCGCCAGTACTACGCGATGCTCGGCACGCGCGGCATCTGGGAAGACGGCTGGCTCGCCTCCGCCGTGCACGCGCCGTTGACCGGCAAGGGAAACTTTGATCAGGACCAGTGGCAGCTCTACCACGTCGCAGTGGACCGTTCTGAAGCGGTCGACCTGGCGAAGAAGCATCCCGAGAAGCTGAAGGCACTCATCGCCGCGTGGAACGAGGAAGCCGCCAAGAACCTGGTGCTGCCGCTCGACGACAGGCCGGCGGTCGTCCAGGCGGGGATAGCGCGTCCCTCGGAAGAGACAGCTCGCGATCGCTATGTCTACTTCCCGGGCACCGCCCCGGTGCCGGAAGGCGTCGCGGTCAGCGTGCGCAACCGGTCCTACAAGATCCTTGCCAACGTCGATATCACTGATGCGAATGCCTCCGGTGTCATCTTCGCGCATGGTTCGCGCTTCGGCGGTCATACGCTGTTCATCAAAGACCGCAAGCTGCATTACGTCTACAACTTCCTCGGCATCAAGCCGGAGCAGGAGTTCGTCTCGACACAGGAACTGAAGCCAGGCAAGTACACACTCGGTATGGAGTTCAATCGCACAGGCGCGGGCCCGAACCACGAGTCCCTGGGTACGACCAAGCTCTATGTAAACGCCGATGTCGTTGCAGAAGGCCCAATGAAGACGCAACCCGGCAAGTTCACCTTGTCAGGCGACGGGCTCTGTGTCGGATTCGACAGCGGTGACGCCGTCAGCCAGCAGTACAAGACGCCGGGCGAGTTCGTGGGCGGGACGATCCAGGGAGTCGGGGTCACCGTCGAGAAGGCGGACTACGAAGCCCTTGAGCAGGAAGCCCAACGGGCGATGATGCGGGACTGACTCCGTCACCTGGCATCGCGCGCGATGTCTCACGATGATCCCGCCGCCAGGACCTGAATGTTCTGGCGGCGGGCCAGTCACCCTGGCCATGGGTGCGGATGGCTTAGGGGTCCGCCATACATCTTCGGCGACGGCCATGCCTGGTCAGTGCCCTATTACCTCGACGTCGGCACTGGCGATTCCGACCTCACCTGGCAGGGCTTGCTCGGCCTCGCGTATTCGTTCGGCTGGGGCGACCTCGGTGTCACCTGGCAGTACATGGATTACCAAATGGAGTCGGGCAAGGCCATCGACAACGTGAATTTCAACGGTCCGGCGCTGGGCGCGACTTTTCGCTGGTAACTTCTGAAGGAGATTCGCATGACTCGCAGTTTGCCAATTCATCGATTCGCGTGGACCGTATGTGTCGTTGCGGGTCTGGCGCTCAGCTATTCCCCGGCACTCCTTGCGAAGGATCCGCCTCTGCCGGAGGTCAGTCCTGAAGGACTCCAGCTGCAGCACAACACCAAGGACGCCCGTGTGGTCTACCTGAAGCCCGGAGCAACTTTCAGCCAGTTCAATCGAGTGGCGATCCTTGATTGCTTCGTCGATTTCGAGAAGAACTGGCAACGCAACTACAACGACGATACGGCGGGTCTCGAGGGGCGTGTGACCACGGCCGACATGGAACGCATAAAGGCGGCTCTTGCTGCCGAGTTCAAAAAGGTTTTTACGAAAGAACTGGAGAAGAACGGCGGTTACCAGGTGGTCGATACCGCCGCACCGGACGTTCTCGTCCTCCGACCAGCGCTCGTCAATCTGGTCGTCAATGCGCCCGACCTGCAG
>DASQFE010000661.1:0-11343 GCA_035633295.1 Ilumatobacteraceae bacterium
GTCGTCGATGACTGCGAGCTCGCATCCGATCGGGCGCAGCCGGCCAGGACGACGGCAACGACCGCCGCCGCCCCGACCCCCCGGCCGATCAGGACTCGCGTGCGTCGCACAGCGCCGCGAACTCGACGAGGTTGGCCTGGCGGAGCTGGAGGACGCCGAGCGTCGCCTTGCGGACGTCAACGCGATTCCTGAGCGCCGCGGCAAGGTCGGTGCGACCCGCCGTGTCGGCCTTGCCGACGAGCGCCTCGAGCCAGGCGATCGAGCCACGAACATCGGCCGCGCCATTGATGCGAGCGATGCCGTTGTCGACTCGGGTCTGCAAGTTGGGGATCCGGGCGCACGCCCGCTCGATGCGCGGCCGAGAGTCAGCCGCCGGGCCCGGCTCCTGCGCATGGGCAGCTGTGGCGCCGAGCGTCAGCATTGCCGTCCCTGCCACGACCGTGACGCACAGTGTCTTCTTGAGGTTGCTGGTGATGTTCATGTCGTTACCGCCTTGTTTGTGTGTGTGGTGAGTGAACACGTCACATGGTGGTGGACGACTCTGTGAGAACTCTGAGACACCCCGGACCACCGGACGCCTCAAGAGCCGCGCGACGCCGAAGTGGGAAGTTTGCCATCGGCCGACCGCCGCGCATTCAGCCGCGTCCGCGGAGCCGGTCGAGCTGACGACGATCACGCTTCGTCGGACGGCCCGCGCCGCGATCACGCTGGAAGTTCGGGCCGAGCTCCTCGCGCTCGACCGGAGGTGGGCTGAAGTCGACGAAACAGTCGACTGCGACGGTCGCTCCGACACGCTTGACGATGAGCTTGGTCACCTCCAGCACTCGCTCACGGTCGTGCAGGTAAGCCTCCACGCGATCGCCGACCTTCACGGGTGAGGCCGGCTTGGCCGCCTTGCCGTTCACCTTCACGTGCCCACCGCGACAAGCCGCGGACGCGTCGCTGCGCGTCTTGGTCATCCGCACCGACCACAACCACTGATCAACCCGTGCCGACTCGATCACCCCATCCTCCCACACCCCCAAACAACTCCCCGCCCTCGCCCACACCATCCACCACCCCCGAAATTCGGAGCCAACGTGTCGCTGAGCGCGACAATCGCTCCGAATTTTGGGGTGGGGGAAGGAGTTGTCAAGCGGTCAGGCGGGGAGTTGCTGGGTGATGCAGTGGATGCCGCCACCTCCACCGGCGAGGATGGCGCCGACGTCGAGGGCGACGGCTTCGCGGCCCGGGTACTGCTCGGCGATGAGAGCGACCATGTCGTCGTCGGCGCCGTGGCCACAGGTCGGCACGAGCACGAAGCCATTGCCGAGGTAGTAGTTGAGGTACGGCACGACCACACGCTCGGGCCCGTCGCCGCGGTCGACCTCGGCGAACGGGAGGACCGGCACAGTGACGACATCGAGTGCCCGACCGCGAGCATCGAGCGCACCTTGGGCCACGCGACGATCGACATCGAGTCGCAGCCAGTCGGCCTCGGCGGGATCGTCGCACCCCTGCAACACCAGCCGCCCGGGGGCCGCGAAGGCGGCGATGTTGTCGACGTGGCCGTCGGTGTCGTCGTCGAGCGCCAGACCGTACGGCAACCAGATGGTCCGTTGCGCACCGAGCTCAGCTCGCAGCGTTGCTTCGATCTCCACCTGCGTCATCGTCGGATTGCGGTTCGGGTGCATCAGACACTGCGTGGTGGTGACGAGGGTGCCGTCACCGTCACCGGTGATCGAACCACCCTCGAACACCATGTCGATCGATCGCACGGGATCGCCGCGCCGCTCGGCGAATCGTGAAGCCGCCGCGGCGTCGTCCTCGTACGGCAGGAACTTCTCGCCCCACGAGTTGAATCGCCAGTCGGTCGCAACCGTCGAGCCGCCATCGTCGACCACGTAGATCGGGCCCGAGTCGCGGAACCACGAATCGTCGATCGCGAGTTCGACCACCTCCACTCCCGGCCCGCACCGTGCCGCCGCCCGCTCGACGGCGCGCGGTGGCGCCAACATCGTGACGGGCTCGAATCGGGCGATCGCGTTCGCCACGTCGGCGTGGGCGGCTTCGGCATCGGCGAACAGCTCACCCCACATGTCCTCGCGTGCCGGCCAGCACATCGCGGTGCCGGCGTGCGGCTCCCACTCGGCGGGGAGCTGGGTCACGGGCGACCGGCCGATCCGATGCCCACCGATCCGATGCCCGTCTGGCCGTCGAGCGTCACGATCGGGCCGTACAGCTCGGGACGACGATCGCGGAACAGACCCCATGCGGCCCGTTGCGTTCGCAGTTGTTCACGGTCGAACGATGCCACGAGCACGGCCTCGGTGTCGCGCCCCGCCTCGGCCACTTTGGCGCCCGTGTTGTCGGCGATGAACGACGAGCCATAGAACGTGATTTCACAGGTGTGGCCGACCTCGCGACCGATGCGATTGGCGGCCACGACCGGCATGAGATTCGCACCAGCGTGGCCCTGCATCACCCGCTGCCAGTGGCCACTCGAATCCCAGGTCGGGTCGGGCGGTTCGCTGCCGATCGCAGTGGGATAGAAGAGCACCTCGGCGCCGAGCAGCGCCATCGACCGCGCCGTTTCGGGGAACCACTGATCCCAGCAGATGCCAACACCGATCGTGCCGTGCCGGGTGTGCCAGACGCGGAAGCCTGTGTCGCCGGGCGAGAAGTAGTACTTCTCGGTGTAGCCGGGGCCGTCGGGGATGTGGCTCTTGCGGTAGTGGCCGAGCACCGACCCGTCGGCGTCGACGATCACCACCGTGTTGAAGAGCGCCTGGCCGGCGCGTTCGTAGATACTCAATGGGAGGACGACGCCGAGTTCGGCGGCCACCGCGGCGAAGTGCGCGATCGTCGGGTGCCCATCGAGCGGAACTGCCCGAACGAGGTGCTCGGGCAGTTGGTCCTTGCAGAAGTACGGGCCTTCGAAGAGCTCGGGGATCAGGATGATCCTGGCCCCCTGCGCGGCGGCGTCACGCACGAGCCGCTCGGCGGTCGCGATGTTGACCGCGATGTCGTCGGTCATAGCCATCTGGAGTGCGCCAACGCGGAGTTCGTTCATCGCCGCGACGCTACTTGCCGTCGTCGGTGAGGGCATCGGCGTCGCCCCACGCGTGCTCGATCGCCTCGAGTCGCTCCGCCGCGCGTTCACGCCGCGCCGCTGCCACCTCCACGACGAAGAGGTTCAAGAGGGCCAGCGTGCCGACATGGCTGTCGAACGGTCCCGTCGACGCGGCCGAGACGACGAACGAATGCTCCGCCACCGACGCCAGCGGCGACAGCACATTGTCGGTGAGCGCAACGGTCCACGCCCCTCTGTTACGGGCCAACGACAACGCATCGATGAGCCACCGCTCGTAGCGACGAAGGTCGAGCACCACCAGCGTTGCGCCGGGATCGGCCAGCGCCAGCGTCCTCACGATGTCGATCTGATTGCCGTCGAGCAGTTGCACGCCCGGTCGAAGCTGGTCGAGATCGCCGACGAACTGCAGTGCCACGCCCCGGGAGGCAACGCCGGAGAGGACGAGGACCGGAGCTGTGTCGTCGGCAAGGCGTGTGACCACCGACCGGCCGTCGCCCGTACGGATCGCATCGAGCGTCGAGCGAACGTTGGCCGCCTCGACCTCGGCGTGTCGAGCGGCGAGCGTGTCGTCGCCCACTCGCTGATCGCGGATCCGCTCGACGGCAGGGCGGAGCTGGCCGCTCACGTCTCCCTGGACCGACGCCTGGAGTTGGGAATAGCCGTCGAAGCCGAGCTTCACCGCGAAGCGCACGACGGTCGCGGTACCGACACTGGCGGCTTCGGCCACGTCGGCAACAGTGCCGAACGCAACCAGTTGGGGGTTGACCAGGATCGTCTCGCCGATACGCCGTTCGGACGGCGTCAGCGAATCGACCCGTTCGCCGAGTCGTCGCTCGAGATCCATGCGCCAGCACGGTACCCCACCCGAAATTCGGAGCGAGGATTGCGGTGAGCGCAATGATCGCTCCGAATTTCGGGTTTGGGGTGATCGACGATGGTGGAAAGAACTGATCGACGTTGTTTCAGTATCGTGCTAGATTGGAATGATTGTTTCATACTGACCCCAGCCGCTCAGGAGGTGCCCACCATGAACCACGCCACCGACACCCTCGTCGCACTCCCGGTCATTGACGCCATGGGCTGGATGGGAGCCCCGACAACCATCGACGAGCTCGGCGAAGAACTCGTGCACGCCGCCGCCCTGGCGAGCCGGCACCTGCCGATCACGGTCGACGACGCCCTGTTGCGATTCGCCGTGACGTCGTCGCGATCGGGCGCGCTGCTGATTCGCAACGCTCCCATCGGCGACCTCCCGCCGACTCCCCCGACCCCCGAGGCGCCGGTCTCCAAAGACCTCTCGACCGAACTCACGCTGCTCACCGTCGCCCGCCGCCTCGGCCAGCCCGTCGGCTACGTCCCCGAGCACGGCGGTCGCATCGTGCAGAACATCGTGCCGACCAAGACCGACGCCAACAGCCAAACGTCGACGTCGTCGCGTTCGAGCCTCATGTTCCACACCGAGACGGCCTTCCACCCACACCGTCCGAGGTACCTCCTGCTGCTGTGTCTGCGCGACGATCCGTCGGCTCACACCACGCTCGCATCGGTGCACGACATCATGGATCGCCTGCCCGACGACGTGGTCGACGTGATGTTCCAGCCGAGGTTCCGGACCGCGGTCGACGCCAGCTTCCTCGCCGGACGACCCAACGAACTGGGCCCGGCACGACCCCTCGTGACCGGGACGCGCAGCGAGCCGACGTTCGTGTTCGACGCCGATCTGACGGTGGGAACCGACGCCATCGCCGACGACGTACTGATCGCCGTGCGCTCGGCGATCGCCGACGTCGAGACCTCGGTTGTCCTCGAACCCGGCGACCTGCTGGTGGTCGACAACAACGTCGCCGTACACGGTCGCTCGCCGTTCAGCGCCCGCTTCGACGGCACCGACCGCTGGCTCCAGCGTTCGTTCGTGGTCGCCGATCTCGCACCGAGTGCCGCTGACCGCGACGGTCGAGTGATCACCACCGAGTTCGGCCTGCGCTGACTTCGTGGTTCGTGTGAGCGACTACGTCCAACTTGGCGACAATCGCTCACTCAAATCCTGAGGTGGCTCGGGCGCTTGGGGATCAGACGTCGAGGAGTTTGGCTCGGACGATCTCGGTTTCGGTGGAGCTGAGCGGGCGGTTGGTCTTCACGCGCACGGTGACGGTGCCGGCATCCGCGCCGAGGTCGGGGTCGTCGGCGATCTCGGGTTCGTGCGTTTCGATATCGCGTAGGAACACGACACCGGTCAGGCCGACATCGTTCGAGGCCTCCGCCAAGCGCCCGACCGCTTCGGCTTCGTCGGCCGCGGCCCACTTCACGAGCGACACCTCGATGTCACTCACCGCCGGCAGCTGCGACAGGTTGGTGACCGACTCGACGGCGTGGTGCCCGGCATGCCAGGTGGCGCCCTCCGGCGTACGGAGCCGCACCGACGCGCTTCCGATCAGATCGACGATGCCGCGCACCTCGGCCCCGCCGACGCGGAGGATCACGTCGTCGCCGACCGCGTAGCGATCTTCCAGCAGTGCACGGGTTCCGCCGAGGAAGTCCTTCACCAGGTCTTGCCCACTGAGCGCCAGCGCCAAGCCGATGAAGCCGGCGCTGGAAATGGCGAACGCCATGCTGACGCCCATCAACTCGAGCGCAGCGAACGTCGCGAACGTGAAGATCAGCACCGTCATGAAACGACCGATCATCTTGGCCACCGAATCGGCGCGCTGACGCTTGCGCGCATCGGCTTGGCCGTCGTCGCCCAGGCGATCGAGGCGCACCCTCCACGCCCCCTCGGATCGTTGCGCACGACGCACAGCGCGTCGCGTCAGGGTTCGCACGAGTGTGCGAGCAATCCACGACGCGATGATCGCGATCGGGAACAGGAGCAGGGCTTCGGAGGCTGAGGCGAGCCAGGACAACATGGGGGGACTTCCTTCAAGAGCGGTGATCGAATTGTTACATTTACGTTACGGAACATGATGCCAGAGGGAGCCCGAGAAAGCACGGCAGTTCGCAGATCCACGACGTGACATCCCTCACGTCACCGCCAACATGGCTGGCAACGAGTCGCCGAACGAGGGTGTACCGTGCGCTTCGTGTCGTCCCCCCGGCGTGCTGACTGCCCCATACTCGGTTGGCGCGAGTGGGTGACGCTGGCCGATTGGGAGGTGGCACACCTCAAGGCCAAGGTCGACACCGGTGCTCGCACGTCGTCGCTGCACGCCTTCGATCTCGAATGGTTCCAGCAGGGTGCCACTCCGTGGGTGCGCTTCGAAATCCACCCGTGGCAACGTTCGACCGACGACGCCGTGGTTGCCGAGGCCCCCGTCGTGTCGACGCGTGACATCAAGAGTTCGTCGGGTGTCGTCGACCATCGGCCTGTCGTACGCACCAGGCTCGTGATCGGCGGCCATGCCGTCGACGCCGAGATCACGCTGACACGCCGCGACGAGATGGGCTTTCGCATGCTGGTGGGCCGGGAGGCGATCCGAAATCGATTCCTGGTCGATCCGGGCGTGTCGTACCTCGGCGGACGCCCACCCAAGGACGTCCGGATGAAGAACCGGCGCCGATCGTGAGCCGACCACGCCGCACCGCGTTCCGCATCGGTGAGCTCGATGTGGCCCCCGGACGCTCGGCCACCGGCGAACTCCCGATCGCCCGCCTTGTCACCGGCACCCGGATCTCGCTTCCCCTGCAGGTGTTCCACGGCCGCACCGACGGGCGGGTGGTGTGGCTCAGCGCCGCAGTGCACGGCGACGAGATCAACGGTGTCGAAATCATCCGCCGGGTCACTCGGAGCCTCGATGCCCGCAAGATGTCCGGCACGGTCATCGCAGTGCCGATCGTCAACGTGCACGGCTTCCTCAACGGCGACCGCTACCTGCCGGATCGGCGTGATCTGAACCGGTCGTTCCCCGGTTCGCCGACGGGTTCCCTCGCCGCGCGGATCGCCGATCTGTTCATGTCGGAAATCGTCAGGCGGTGCGACGTCGGCATCGATCTCCACACCGGGTCCGACCACCGCACCAACCTGCCGCACATACGTGCCGACCTCGACGACCCGGAGACCCGCAAGCTCGCCGAGGCATTCGGGGCGCCGCTCATGCTGCACGCCAAGACTCGCGACGGATCACTACGCGGCGCGGCGACCGATCGGGGCGCCACCGTGCTGCTCTACGAGGGCGGCGAGGCGCTGCGATTCGACCATGAATCGCTCTCGACCGGCGTCGTCGGGATCCGTCAGGTGTTGACCGAACTCGACATGATCGACGCCGATTCCGCCGACCCGCGACCGGTGCCCGTCGAGAGTCGACGCAGTTCTTGGATTCGCGCGCGTCGAAGCGGGATCGCACTGCTCGACGTCGAGCTCGGCGAAGTGGTTCAACGCGGTCAACTCCTCGGCCTGATCCACGACTCGGTCGGCAAGCGACTCAGTCGCATCACGGCACCCCGCGTGGGGATCGTCATCGGCCGCGTGCAACAACCCCTCATCAACCAGGGCGACGCCCTCGTCCACCTCGCCGATGTCGCCCCCGACGTGTTGCCCACGTTGGGCCGATACATCTCCACACAACCTCCCAGTCAGGATTACCCGTGAAGCTCGCCCTCCTGTCGCGCGCCCCCCGCGCCTACAGCACCCAGCGCCTCAAACTTGCGGCCATCGACCGTGGCCACGAGTGCAAGGTGCTCAACACGCTCCGCTTCGCCATCGACCTGTCGAGTTCGGAACCCGACCTGCAGTTTCGTGGCAAGCAACTGTCCGACTACGACGCGATCGTGCCCCGAGTCGGTGCGTCGATCACCTACTTCGGTTCGGCGGTGGTGCGTCAGTTCGAACAAATGGACGTGTACACGCCGATCACCGCCAACGGCATCACGAACTCACGCGACAAGCTCCGGGCCATGCAGATCCTGTCTCGCCACGACATCGGGATGCCGAAGACGGCGTTCGTGCGCAACCGCCAGGACGTACTGCCCGCGATCGACCGCGTCGGCGGCGCACCGGTCGTCATCAAGTTGCTGGAGGGAACCCAGGGAATCGGCGTGATCCTTGCACCCGATCGCAAGGTCGCCGAGGCCATCATCGAGACGCTCCACAACACCAATCAGAACGTCTTGATCCAGGAGTTCATCGCCGAGAGCAGGGGTCGTGACATTCGTGCGCTCGTGGTCGGCGATCGGGTGGTGGCGGCGATGCGACGCACGGCGCAGGGCGACGAGTTCCGATCCAACGTGCATCGCGGCGGCACCGTCGAGGGACTCTCACTCGACCCCGCCTACGAGCGAACCGCTGTGCGCGCAGCGCAGATCATGGGGTTGCGAGTAGCCGGCATCGACATGTTGGAGGGCAACGACGGGCCGCTCGTGATGGAGGTCAACTCGTCGCCGGGTCTCGAGGGCATCGAGCGGGCAAGCGGTCTCGACGTTGCCGGCGCGATCATCGACTACGTGGCCAACCAGGTCGCCTTCCCGGAACTCGACGTGCGCCAACGGCTCACGGTCAGCACGGGATACGGCGTCGCCGAGTTGCTCGTTCGTGCCGATGGCGACTTCGTCGGACAATCGATCGGCGATGCCGGGCTGCGCGACCGCGACATCACGGTGCTCACATTGCACCGCGACACCGACGTCATCCCGAACCCGCGTGACTCACGGGTGTTGGAAGCCAACGACCGGCTGTTGTGTTTCGGGAACCTGGAGTCGATGCGCGAGATGATCCCGGCGCGTCGGCGACGACGCGCCCGGGTACGCAAGCTGCCCGAGCATCCGTTGCCTGACGACGCCGACTGAGAGGACGCCGGCTGAGACCGCGACGCCCGAGACGGCGCGGTACGGTGCGAGGGTGAGCGTCGAACCGGGCGAGATCGAAGCGGCCCGGACAGTGGTTGCGTCGGTGGCCAAGCACACCCCGGTGATCACCTCACTGACGCTGTCGGAAGACATCGGCGGCACCGTGGTGATCAAAGCCGAGAACCTGCAGCGAACCGGATCATTCAAGCTCCGCGGAGCAATCAACAAGTTGGCGACACTCGGCGCGGACGCCGGCCGTGGCGTCACCACGGGGAGTGCCGGCAACCACGCCCAGGCGTTGGCGTTCGCGGCACAGCACTTCGGTGTGCCGTGTCGGATCTTCGTACCGGTCGGCGCCCCGATCACCAAGATCGAAGCGTCGCGTCGCCACGGCGCCGTGGTGACCGAGACCGGCGCCGATCTGAAAGCCGCCGTCGCAGCCGCAGAGGAACATGCGGCGAACACGGGGATGGCGTTTTGTTCGCCGTTCGACGACCCCGCCGTCGTCGCCGGCCAAGGGACACTCGGCCTCGAATTGCTCGACGACATCGACGACATCGCTACCGTGATCGTGCCCCTGGGTGGAGGCGGCCTGATCAGCGGCGTGGCGATCGCCGTGAAGTCGGCGCGACCTCACGTTCGGGTGGTCGGCGTGCAGGCCTCGGTATGCGCTCCGTACGCCGGAGGGTCAGTCGCCGAGGGTCCGGTCCTGACGCTCGCCGATGGCATCGCCGTCAAGTATCCCGGCCGGATCACCGGGCCGCTCGTCAGGCAGTGGGTCGACGACATCGTGACGGTCGATGAGGACTCGATCGCCGATGCGATGGTGCTGCTGATGGATCGGGCGAAGCTCTATGCGGAGGGGGCCGGCGCCGTTGGCGTGGCGGCACTGCTGTCGGGGGCGGTGACTCCCGACGAGATCGGCACCACGTGTGTCGTGATCTCGGGAGGAAACGTCGACCTCGGTGTGGTGCCGAGTCTGATCCGTCGCCACGAGAACCTGGCGGGCCGGCGGCTCTCGGTCGTGGCTCGCATCGACGACCGGCCCGGTGGACTCGCCACGTTGCTGTCGGTGTTCGCAGATGGGGGCGCCGATCTGATCGAGGTCGAGCACATCCGCGAGGGCCTCGACCTGCACGTTCGCGAAACGGGCATCCATGCGACGTTCGAGACACGCGGCGTCGAGCACGCCCAACGCCTCCTCGAGTCGGCCCGAGTTGCGGGCTACGTCATCGTCGAGAGCGGGATCTGATCGCGCTCGGTCTTTCCGGACCCGACCCCAAAAGACCGGCTCGGTCTTTCCGGACCCGACCCCGAAAGACCGGCTTGACTGGATCTTCTACCTACTGGTCGGTAGGCTGGCGACCGTGAACGAGTCCGACCTGCTCAACGAGCTCACTCCCGTCGTCGAAGGCCTCCTCGAACGGCACCTCGCCACCTCGAAAGAGTGGTTCCCCCATGATCTCGTGCCGTACAGCCGCGGCCGCGACCACGTGAAGGGCCACCAGTGGACGCCAGCTGACGCGGACCTCGCCGGATACGACATCAGCGCCGAAGTGCGCAGCGCCCTGCTCGTCAATCTGCTGACAGAGGACAACCTGCCGTACTACTTTCGGACCGTCGAGCAGTTGTTCGGCAGGGACGGCGCGTGGGGTACCTGGGCGCGGCGCTGGACCGCCGAGGAGGGCCGCCACTCGATGGCCATCTACGGCTACCTGATGACCACGCGGGCAATCGATCCGGTTGAACTCGAGCGGTCACGGATGGCACAGGTGTCCGGTGGGCAGACACCCGATCCTCCGCTCCACGAGGGTTTCATCTACCTCGCGCTGCAGGAGTTGGCGACGCGTATCTCGCATCGCAATACCGGTGCCCAGCTCGGCGACCCGGTGGGCTACGAGGTGATGAAGCGGGTCGGCAGCGACGAAAACCTGCACCAGCTGTTCTACCGCGACCTTGCGGCCGCGGCGATCCAAACCGATCCGAACACGATGATGATCGCCATGGAGAAGCAGGTTCGGAGCTTCGCGATGCCGGGCACCGGTATCCCCGACTTCGATCGCCACGCCGCGTTGATCGCGAAGGCCGGCATCTACGACCTGCAGGTCCACCACGAGCAGATCCTCGTGCCGGTGGTCATCCGTCAGTGGGACGCCGCGAACATCAGCGGTCTGTCCGGCGAAGGCGCGATCGCGCAGGAGAAGCTGATGAAGCGCCTCGCAACCAGCGAGAAGGTCGCACGCCGCTTCGCCGACAAGCGCGACGCCGCCCTCGTCTCCGCCTGACGAAAGCCTCCACCCCACCCAGCGATGAGCGAGCGGCCCAAATCCCGGCCCTTCGCTCATCGCTCCGCAAGGTAGGTGAGCACGGCGAGGACGCGGCGGTGGGCTGACGATTCGTGTTCGAGACCAAGCTTGGTGAACACGTTGGAAATGTGCTTCTCGACGGCGCCGAGCGAGACGACGAGGCGTTCAGCTATGCCGGCGTTCGACAGA
>DASQFE010000662.1:0-2138 GCA_035633295.1 Ilumatobacteraceae bacterium
GGTGCAGGTGAAGCCGCGGGTCCCGCTGCCGGAGACGGGGGTGTCCCGGCCGTGCAGTGCACCGTGGATGCCGGGCCTGTCGTCGGTGCCCGTGATCACGTTGTAGAAACCGGGTGGACCCCAGGCCTCGAACCGCCAGCCGAACACCGCTTCGTAGAAGCGGCGAGCCCGCTCGACATCGTCGGCATGGATCGCAAAGTGGACGATGTTGTTTGGCATGCCCCGAGCGTACGCGACCGTCGTCTGTCAGACTTTCGGCTGAATGACTATTGATGTCGAATTTCCGACAGAGGAGCGCCGATTGATCATGCGGACGTTGGCGGTGGGTTACGCCGACGGCACCCGGCTCGACTGGCATCGCCACAATTGGCATCAGCTCGTCTACGCGACCAGCGGCGTGCTGCGCGTCGACACGCGAACGGGCGCCTGGATCGTCCCGCCCGAGCGGGGCGTGTGGCTCCCGGCGCGTGTCGAGCACCGGCTGACTGCACGGGGTCGCGTGCAGCTTCGAACGGTGTATGTCGCCGCCCATCTGCGTGCGGCGTCACGGCCACTCGGTGTTGTGAACGTGAGTCCGCTGTTGCGCGAGCTGATCCTCCACGTGGTGCAGCGCGGGATGCTGGATGCCCGGTCGGCATCGGATGACCGGCTCGCGCGCTTCCTGCTGGAACAGCTTCGGGCGGTTGACGTCGCCCCGCTCGATCTGCGTATGCCGACCGACCCGGCCGCCGCCGAAGTGGCAGCGCTGCTGCGCGAGAAACCGGGAACGAACCTCGACTCGATCTGCCGCCGAGTCGGCGCTGGGCGGCGGACGATCGAGCGCCGGTTCCGCGAGCAGACCGGAATGACCCTCGGTCGATGGCGCCAGCGTCTGCAACTCGTTCGAGCCATCGAACTGATTGCCGAGGGCCGCACGGTGAGCGAGTCCGGTGTGATGGTCGGCTATGCCACGACCAGCGCCTTCATCACCGCATTCCGCCACCAATTGGGCACGACTCCGGGCCGTTACTTCGCAACCAATCGTTTGCGGGAGTTTTTGGATGACCCGTCCCATCCAGTTCCTCTCGCAAACGGTTGAGCAGCCGCTACGCGAAGCCCTGCACCGGCTGCGCGGTGTAGGGAGCTTCGAGTCGTCGTACTTCGTCGTCGGTCAGGGTGATGTCGAGTGACGCAATGGCGTCATCGAGATGGTGTGGTTTGGTGACCCCGACGATGGGCGCGGTCACGGCCGGATGGTGCGAGACCCAGGCGAGGGCGACCTGTGCTCGCGACACTCCCCGCTCGGCTGCGATGGCAGCGACCTCCTGCGCGATCTCAGGGTTGGCGGTTCCGTACAGCGTCTTGCCGAACTCGTCGGTCTCCTGACGCGCCGTCGACGATTCGGGATCACGGGTGAGTGCGCCTCGCGCCAACGGGCTCCACGGGATCACCCCGACCCCCTGGTCGGCGCAGAGCGGCAGCATCTCGCGCTCCTCCTCGCGGTACAGCAGGTTGTAGTGGTTCTGCATCGTGGCGAACTTCGTCCAGCCGTTGCGCTCGGCGACGTGCTGCGCCTTCGCGAACTGCCACGCCCACATCGACGACGCTCCGATGTGCAGGGCCTTTCCCGCCTTGACGACGTCGTGTAGCGCCTCCATCGTCTCCTCGATCGGTGTGCGCGGGTCCCATCGGTGGATTTGGTAGAGGTCGACGTAGTCGGTGCCGAGCCGGGTCAGGCTGGCGTCGATCTCGAACATGATCTCCTTGCGTGACAAACCGCGACCATTGGGCCCGGAGCGCATCACACCGTGCACCTTGGTCGCCAGCACGATCTCGTCACGACGGGCGAAGTCGGCCAGGGCCCGCCCGACGATCTCCTCGCTGGTGCCGTCGGAGTACACGTTGGCGGTGTCGAAGAAGTTGATCCCCGCCTCGACGGCGCGCTGGATGAAGGGTCGACTGGCCTCCTCGTCGAGTGACCACGAGTGCGCGCCGCGATCGGAGATCCCGTAGCTCATGCAACCGAGACAGATGGGGGACACGTCGAGGCCGGTGCGGCCGAGCTTCTGATACTTCATTCGCCTGACTCTACGACGACCCGCCCCGACGACTCCGCGCAAAGTCATACCTCTCAACCTGTGTCGAACTGATAGTCCGGG
>DASQFE010000663.1:0-5288 GCA_035633295.1 Ilumatobacteraceae bacterium
CTCCATGTAGGTGGCGTCGCTGCCGTGGTTCGGCTCGGTGAGTCCGAAGGCCAACCGGCGGGTGCCGTCGAGGAAGCCAGGCATCCAGTCGACCTTCTGCTGCTCGGTGCCGAAGTCGCGCATCATCAGCACGGTCGGGAAGTTGCCGACGATCGACGACTCGTTCTGCAGGTCGTTGTGGAGACCGAGCCCCTTGTGAGCCAGATGCTCGCGGATGATCGCCATCTTCAGGTTGCTGGCGTCCTGGCCGCCGAACTCGACCGGAAGGGCAAGACGCAGCCAACCCGCCGCATCGGCTCGGCGACGCATCTCGCGCAGGAGCGCCTCCCAGTCGGCGCGTGGCACACCGTCGTTGTCGAAGTCGGTGCGGGCCCATTCACGGCGATGATCGAAGAACCGGATGTTGTCGTCCTGGCGCTCCAGCGGCTTGATTTCGGCCTCGATGAAGGCGTCGAGCTCGGCAAGCGTGGCGTGGATGTCGGCGGGGATCTCGAAGTCCATCGCCGAGTGTCGCAACGCCACGCCACCGGCAACGAGTCAGAACAACGCAGGTTCGGCGGCGAGCGTTTGCTCTTGAAAGGTCAAGGATCGTTGTCGCCCTGCGCTCGATCAGTGGCAGTGCGGGTGCTCGAGCGGAGCCGTCGGCCGACACGACGGGCGATCCGATAGCACACGATCGCAACCACGACCGACGCGATCGTCAGCAGTGCGACCACGACGATGGCGAGCTCCGGGCGAGAGATCGCGAGCGCCATCACGACGAACACGAGCCCGTCCTCACCCAGGCTGACCGCCACGTTCGACACGGGCTCGGGCGAGGCATTGACGACAAGGCGCGTCGACGCTTTGGCGCTGTGACTGCTCAGCGCCAGCAACACTCCCGACACCGCTAGCGCCGGCACCGACAACTGTGTGTCCGTCGCCGTGCTCATCAGGTATCCACCGACGGCGGGCCGGATGAGGGTGTGCACGCTGTCCCATGCCGTGTCGACGAGCGCGATCTTGTCGATCACGAACTCCACGAGAAACAGCGCGACGGCAACGCCGATCACCCACCACTGCTCGACGAACGACGGCGCATCGATCCAATCGAAACGTCCGGCGACCCCAACGAGGGCGACCACGCCGTAGACGCTGATGCCCGACGACCATCCCGCCCCCATGGCTGTGCCGATGTCCACGGCGACGGTCTAGCAGGGGATGCCACCATCGTGCTGTCGAGGTGGTCCGTGTGGGCCGGCGCAACCGGTTACTGAGCCGACCTCGACCCGGCCAGCGCGACCCTGTCGGTGATGGCGTCGAACACCTCGTCCATCGAGGGTGTGGCATCGATGCGGACGACGAGTTCCTTACGACCGAACACGTCGATCACCGGCTCGGTCTTCGCGTAGTAGTCGGCAAGTCGACGGGCGAGTGCCTCGGGAGTGTCGTCCTCGCGTTGCTCCAGGCTCCCGCCGCACACATCGCAGACGTCGGCAACCGCGGGACGGTGGGCGATCAAGTTGTAATCGAGCCCGCACTGCGAGCAGACCCGACGCGACAGCACCCGCCGCTGGACCTCCTCATCGGGCAGTTCGAGCACGATCACGGCGTCGATGTCGTAGCTCTCGAGGAAGAACTCGGCCTGGGGCACGTTGCGGGGGAAACCGTCGACGACGAACCCGTGGTTCCAATCGGGCTGTTCGAGTCGATCTCGCACAACGCGCTCGACGATGTCGTCGCTGACGAGGTGGCCGGCATCTACGAGTCGACGAACCTGGGCGCCCAGCTTGGTGTGGTGGGCGATGTTCCAGCGGAAGATGTCACCCACGCTGATGTGCTCGAGTCCGAAGGCCTCATGCAGCTTCGAGCTCTGGGTGCCCTTGCCACTGCCCTGCACCCCCATGATCACGTACTTGCGCATCGCTCCATCGTGACACCAAAGCGCGCCGAAGTCCGCCACGATGAGAGCTCGACGGCGTCGAGTGAATGGTTCCAGCGACCCGCGCCGGTGAGAGGGCACGCAGGTGTTGGCATTGCGCAGCAGAAGTTCGTTCGAGTCCGTGCGCCGAATCTGGCTCGATCACGATCTCGGAGTGGAACAGCTGGACAACCTGGATGACGGTTGGTGCGGCGTCGAGAATGCGCTCTCTGACGTGCAACGGGTAGCTGAATGAGATGAACCTGGCGTGACGGAATCAGCCGGTTGCGTCGCGGCGCTGTTCGAGCAGTGCAGTGGCGGCCTTGCCGTCGGCCTGACCCGACGATGCCTTCATCACGGCGCCGACCAATGCCCCCATCGCCTTGCCCTCGCCGGCACAGAACTTGGCCCAGGCATCCGGTTGGGAGGCGATCGCATCGTCGACCATCGACTCCAACTCGCTCGTCGCCAGCGCCTCGAAACCCTTCGATGCGGCAATCGCCCGTGCATCGCCGCCGCCACTCACGACGATCTCAGCGAGCACCTGCTTGGCCTGGGTCGCGGTCAGCTCGCCGTCGACCTCCATCCGGGTGAGGGCGGCGAGGTCGGCCGCCGGCACCGACGGCTGTCCGCCCTCGTCGGCGAAGGCTTCCTTGACGTGGACGAGGGCTCGGCCCGCATCGCCGCCCACTGCAGCGACCGCAAGTACATAGGCGTCCTGGCCGCGATCGGTCACGACGAGCACCGCTTCGGAGTCGGGGCGTTGACCGGTCGCCTCGGCGAGCTGGATGCGACGCTGCGCCGGGAGCACCGGCAGCGAGAACCGGACGCGCTCGATCCACTCGGGGTCGGGGTCGACGACGACCAAGTCGGGTTCCTGGAAGTACCGGTAGTCGTCGGCGTCCTCCTTGCTGCGCAGCGTGTGTGTTCGGCCGTCGGTTTCGTCCCAGTGACGGGTCTCCTGACGGATCGACTCGCCCGCTTCGAGCATGCCGACCTGGCGTTGGGCTTCGTACTCGATCGCCCGACCAACCGAGCGCACCGAGTTGACGTTCTTGATCTCACAACGGGTGCCGAACTCGGCGCCCGGCAAGCGGACGCTGACGTTGGCATCGACACGCATCGAGCCTTCCTCCATCTTCGCGTCGGAGGCGCCGACGGCCACGAGGATGGCTCGCAGTTCATTGACGTACGCCTTGGCCTGCTCGGGGTTGCGGATGTCGGGCCGGCTCACGATCTCGACCAACGGAACGCCGGCGCGGTTGAAGTCGATCAGCGAGTGGTCGCTGCCATGGATTCGACCACCCGTGCCGCCGACATGGGTCGACTTGCCGGTGTCCTCCTCCAGGTGGGCGCGTTCGATCCCGACGCGAAAGCCATCGGGAAGGTCGAGCCAGCCGTCGACACAGATCGGCTCGTCGTACTGACTGATCTGGTACGCCTTGGGCATGTCCGGGTAGAAGTAGTTCTTACGAGCGAAGGTCGAGCGCCGCACCGTGCAGTTGACCGCCAGTCCGAGGCGCATCGCGAGTTCGACGGCCTGACGGTTGAGCACGGGAAGTGCACCGGGCAGGCCGAGCGTGACGGGGTCGATGTTGGTGTTCGGCTCGTCGCCAAAACGGTTGGGGGAGGCCGAGAAGAGCTTTGTGCGGGTGGCAAGTTCGACGTGGACCTCGAGGCCGACGACCATCTCATAGCCCCGCAGCGTCCAGGCAGCCTCTGTCGTGACGGTGTCGCTCATGTCGGCGCTGTCCGTTCGAGTTCGGCTGCGGTTCGGAACATGATCGCCTCCTGCAGGGCGGGAGCGAGGATCTGCACGCCGACCGGAAGACCATCGTCGCCGGTGCCGAACGGCACGCTCATGGCGGGGTCGCCGGTGAGGTTCGACGGGATCGTGTAGGTGTCGCAGAGGTACATCGACATCGGGTCGGAGGTCTTGTCGCCGAGGCGGAACGCCACGGTCGGCGACGCCGGAGTGAGGAGCACATCGGCTCGTTCGTAGGCGGTCGCGAAGTCGGCGGCGATGCGTCGACGAACCTTCAGCGCCCGCCCGTAGTAGGCGTCGTAGTAGCCCGCCGACAGCGCATAGGTACCAAGCATGATGCGACGCTTCACCTCGGCGCCGAAGCCGTCGGTACGAGTGGCCATGTACATCGCATTGGTGTCGGGCGCCTCGACGCGATGACCGAAGCGCACCCCGTCGTAACGCGCAAGATTGCTCGACGCCTCCGCGGGTGCGATCAGATAGTAGGCGGTGAGCCCGTAGGTGAACGCCGGTACCTCGACGTCGACGATCTCGGCGCCGGCGTCGCGGAGTGCGTCGAAGGCCTGCTCCATGCGCTCCACGACATCGGGGCTCGCGCCTTCGGGAAGGTCGGTGATCCGACCGACCCGCAGGCCGGCGACACCGAAGTCGAGGTGACGAGTGATGTCGAGGGGGCCCTGGCGGATCGACGTCGAGTCCATCGGATCGTGGCCCGAGATGGTTTCGAGCAGTAGCGAGGCATCGCCAACCGTGATTGCGAAGGGCCCGATCTGGTCGAGGCTCGACGCGAATGCCACGAGCCCGTAGCGACTCACCGCGCCGTAGGTGGGCTTGACACCGACCACTCCGCACAGGGCTGCGGGCTGGCGGATCGAGCCGCCGGTATCGGAACCGAGGCTGAGCGCAGCAAACCCTGCGGCCACCGCAGCTGCCGATCCACCGCTGGAGCCGCCGGGCACCCGGCTCGTGTCGTGCGGATTGCGGGTGGGGCCGAACGCCGAATTCTCGGTGCTCGAACCCATCGCGAATTCATCGAGGTTCGTCTTGCCGACGATCACTGCGCCGGCCTCACGGAGCTTGGTGACGACCGTGGCGTCGTAGGGCGGCTTCCAACCGTCGAGGATCCTCGACGAGCACGTCGTCGGGATGCCGCGGGTGCACATGTTGTCCTTGAGAGCGATGGGCACGCCGGCCAGCGCGCCGGGGTCGCGTCCGACCGCGACCGCGTCGTCGATCTCGGCTGCGCGCGCTCGGGCCTCGTCGGCGAGCACCAGGTTGAACGCATGGATGTCGCCCTCGCGCCGTGCGATCTCGGCGAGGTGCCGCTCGACCACCTCGGTCGCCGTGACGACGTTGTTGCGGACGTTCCACGCAATGTCGGTGGCAGTCACGATTGGCGCCTCGGTCGGATCGGCCATCAGTCCAGCCCGACAATCGGCGGAACGCGGAAGCGGCCATCCTCAGCCGCCGGCGCCGCAGCGAGCACCTCGTCGCGGTCGAGGCAGTCCATCTCGATGTCCTCGCGCATCACATTGGCGATCGGCGTGGGGTGGGTCATCGGCTCCACACCGTCGAGGTCGAGTGCGTCGATGTCGGCGAAGTGATCGAGCATGTCGCTCAACT